>CAZZXZ010000097.1:0-2208 GCA_964658135.1 uncultured Acetobacteraceae bacterium
TGCAAAGTCTCACCACAAACTACAAGATCAGCGCCGACAGACTGTCGCCAAAAGCCGCGGCATCGCTCGCTCCCGTCGCGACAAATGATACGGAGGCGGGTCGCGCAAAAAACCGCCGCGTCGAGTTGGTGAAGCAGTAGTGCCCGCCGGCGACCCGACGTTGATCCATCACGCGCAGCTAAGGCTCGGCAACTGCCTGGCGATGCTAAGTTCAGCACGCACTACGGAGGCGGCGTAACGCTATCGCCGGAAGACGCGCGCCGCAGCCACCGGCGCTCCGGTCGCCGCCCAGCGACCCAAGCATCCGCTATGTCTTCTACCGAACGGACGGTCGAGGACGGATCGCTTATCCTGAATTGTGCTGCACGAATTTCTGACTACAAATCGAGCGTTGCTCATTGAGCGGTGCCGAAACATGGTCGTTGCCCGATCTGAACCTAAGGCAACCGATCATGAGCTGGTACATGGGATACCGATCTTCCTCGATCAGCTGATAAAAACGCTGACGCTCGAGCAGGCCTCCGATCCCCCACAGCCTTCTCTGGAGCCGGGTATTTCCGGCAAAACTTCCGCCTCGGGAATCCGTGAGATAGCGGCCTTGCACGGGCGCGATTTACTCGAGCAGGGCTTCACACTGGAACAGGTGGTGCGCGATTACGGGGACGTCTGTCAGGCGGTAACGCAGCTGGCCGACGAAACCGATGCCTCCATCAAGACAGATGAATTTCGTACCCTCAATCGATGTCTCGACAATGCGATTGCGGGCGCGGTGACTGAATATGCATTTCAGAAAGCGGCAATCGACACCGAGATCGGATACGAACGTCTGAACGCAAAGCTGGGACCGCTGACGCACGAGCTGCGAAATCAGATCCAGGTCGCTACGTACGCCGTTGCCGTCATCAAGGGAGGAAGCGTCGGCCCTTCGGGCACGACCGGCGCCATGCTTGATCGAAGCCTGCGCAGCATGTCGCATCTCATAGACTGCGCGCTGGCGGAAGTCCGCATCACGTCAGGCTCACCACCACGATTTCAAGTTGTCCGCGTCGCCGACTTCTTGAGCAATATTCAGGCAGCTACGACGCTAAATCCTCTGGCGCGTCAATGCGAATTCACGGTGATGCCGGTCGACGCCGACCTCGAAATTCGCGTAGACGTTGAAATGCTCGGGTTGGCGCTGAACAATCTTCTTCAGAATGCCTTCAAATTCACCGTGCCCCATACGCAGGTAACGCTGCGTGCATACCGCAGCACCGACCGAGTTCTGATCAGCGTCGAAGATCATTGCGGTGGTCTTCCCCCTGGTTCGATGGACGATCTCATGGCACCATTCTTTCAGAATGGTGCAGACCGTTCCGGTCTTGGCTTGGGCCTCGACATCTGTCGACGAGCCGCCGAAGCCAACGGCGGGACACTGAGAGTTCGCGACATACCTAAAGTCGGGTGTGTGTTCACCGTCGATCTGCCCGTCCACGAACATGGAAAGGCCGACTGAACGGGGGCTGTCGGTAGTCGTCTTGGGCGCTCGTATCTTTTTCCATGAGAGAACCGGGGATCGCCTCAAGGTCCACTACACATTGCTCCGCGAGCATTGCTACTCTGCACCTCTAGCCAGACTATACAATAGCACCAGGGCACCAGCATGGGCCGCCGGATGCCGGATGCCGGATGCCTTTAGTTAGTATTCTCTTCGTGCACGTCCGCATCAGAGCGCGTGATCGATGGATGGGAGGGCGCATCAGCGCTATGATGCATGGGTAACTTCGGTGATTTGTACCCTAGGATGAACGACCCCTTTGATAACATCCCATGATCAGAAACGTCCCGCGGTGCGAATGCCGTTTCGGATTCTGGCGGTCGCCCTCTGCTTGACGGGTGTCGTGGGCATTTCTGGCATGGGGTACATGGCCTGGCACGGCGACCGGGCTTTGCAGGTCAAGGACGTGGTGATGTTGCCCGGCATGCTGTGGTTTGGGCGCCTGATGCTTCTGGCGGCACTAGGAGGAACGAGACCTCCGCAGAACCATTTATCGCAGCACGACCATTGGCCCTTCGCAACCGGCCGGGTTTTCGGATTCTATTCGCTGATCGTGTTCTTGTTCGTGTTTTTCTGAAAGAATATGATCCCTGACGTCTCTCACCAGCCATAGGCGGGGCGGCGACGAATGAGCGCGCCGGTTTTATCCGTAGCCCAACGTTTCGTCCGTA
>CAZZXZ010000097.1:2308-13447 GCA_964658135.1 uncultured Acetobacteraceae bacterium
GGGCGGCGACGAATGAGCGCGCCGGTTTTATCCGTAGCCCAACGTTTCGTCCGTAGCACACGAGACTCACGGGAGATAGGCGAGGATGGCAGCCGCCCCTAGCCTCGCCCCGGATATGACGTGAAGATCATCGGCCTCATCGGCGGTATGAGTTGGGAATCGACCGTTCCGTATTACCGCCAGATCAACGAGCGGATCAAGGAACGCTTGGGCGGGTTGCATTCGGCCAAGATCATTTTGTACAGCGTCGACTTTCACGACATCGAGCAACTTCAGCATGTCGGTGATTGGGAAGCCGCTGGAGCCCTGCTGGCCAATGCGGCTCATTCGCTGCAAACGGCCGGCGCGGCCTTCTTGGTTCTGTGTACGAATACGATGCACAAAGTGGCCTCGAGCATCGAGGCGGCTGTCAATATTCCGCTGTTGCACATCGCCGACCCAACGGCCGTCGAGATCAAAAAGTCCGGACTCGCAACAGTCGGCCTCATCGGCACACGGTTCACGATGGAACAAGACTTCTATCGCGACCGACTGAGCGACCACGGTCTTCGAGTCGTCATTCCAGATGCGGAAGATCGTGAAATCATTCATCGCATCATCTACGAAGAGCTTTGCCTCGGGATCGTCACGGCCGAGTCTCGCGACGCTTTTCGAAGGATCATGGCGATGCTAACCACTAGAGGCGCGCAGGCCATCATTCTTGGCTGCACGGAGATATCGCTTCTGGTCGGTCAGCACGACTGCGAGGTGCCACTATTCGACACCACCGCCATACACGCGCGCGCCGCCGCCGAGGAGGCGCTCCGCGCGTCGTGATCGTTTGCACCCTAGACGACCGAAGGCTCGCTGCAGCGCGCAGACCGGCCATCTTTCCATCGTTCGATAATCCAGGTTCTCGCCATGCAAGCGATGATATCGTCGGGGTAACGGGACACATGCCTATCCGACGAACGCGGCAATACGGGCATGAATGCCGCGAAACGCGAATCGAACGCCGAAGGGGGACTCCCGCTCGGAACCCCTTTGACCGGTTTGGCGGCCTGAAAAGGCGGGTTCGTCGCAAGACTACTCGCCCACGGCGATGATGGAGATAATCGAGGGGTGTTCATGGATATTTCCGCTCTGCTCGACCTGCATAAAACGTCATCCACCGCAGGAGTGGTCCCGGGCCGAACACGCGCGGGCCAAGCCGGACGGGTGGCTTCGGGGATCGCGTTTTCCACGGCGATCGCATTCGGCATGTCGCTGCAATATCTCGCGCAGTTGTTCGTCTGGCAAAATTGGCCGATCGGCGAGATCCTGGCAGGCTGGTCATACATTTTTCGAGATCGGCTGATCGTTGCGATCCTGATCACGCTGCCGATCGTATTGTTCGGTGTACTGCGAACGCAATCGCCCCTGCTGCGTAGCGCGCTGCTCGCTGCGAGCATCCTGGGGGGCGCGATCGTCGGCGAGTGGCTGGTGCGGCTGCTGTACGGTCAACCGGAGGCCGTCCTGCCGCTGCTGACGTCCGCGGCGCGCTGGTGTGCCGTCGCCTTCGCGGTTTCCAGCACGTACTACCTTTGGCGCGCGTCCGCCGATTCGGACGAGCACTTGCGGCAGGAGAGCCTGCGCCGGCAGTCGGTCGAGCAACAACTCACCAACACGCGGCTCATCGCGTTGCACCGGCAGATCGAGCCGCATTTCTTGTTCAATACTTTGGCGACGGTGCGACGCCTGCATCAGACCGATGCGGCCAGCGGCGCGGACATGCTGGCGGGTTTCATCGACTACCTGCGGCGCGTTCTGCCCATGCTCGAATGCAGCGAGGTCGCGCTCGGGGACGAGGTGAATCTCATCGGCGCCTACCTCACGGTGATTCAATTACGTATGTTGGGACGTCTCGCGGTGACCTTTCACGTGCCGAGCGAGTTGCGGATGGTGAAAATTCCCCCGCTGGCGTTGGCAACCCTGGTCGAGAACGCCATCAAACATGGCTTGTCGCCGCTGCCTTCCGGCGGAACCATCACCGTCACTGCGACCTCCCGGCAGGGCGTGTTGGAACTCGTCGTCGCCGACAATGGAGTTGGCCTGAAGGCTGAGTCGGGCGGCGGGACCGGCATCGGTCTTTACAACGTGCGCACCCGACTGGCGACGTTGTACGGCGCGCAAGCGACGTTACACGTACAGGCCAACCGGCCTACCGGGGTATGCGCCACGATCCGACTGCCGCTTCGCGAGAAGGCGCCATGAACATCGCGGCATCCGTTGGATTGCAATCCGGCATCGTCCGCAACCGGTGCATCACGTGGGGAGTCACCTGGGGCGTGGCGGTTGGTATCGTCGAGAATCTCGCCGTCGTACCGATCGATGACTGGGGAATCAAGGACCAAATGGAGTTTTGGCTGATCGAATGGACGATCCCATACTGGTGCGTGATTGGCTGCCTGCTCGTCGTGCTGGCGGACCGCCACGAGCACATTGCCCACCGCGGGCGATTCATGGCTGGGTTCATAGCGTTGTGCGTGATCGCCGCCGCGCTGCAACCGCCACTATCCATTGGATTGTTTCGCGTGGTGACCGATGTGGTCCCCGGATTCGAACGCGTTAGCTATGCGAGCGCTGCGGGAGTAATAGGAACAAATTGGTCCAACTGGAACACCCTCAGCGTCTATATGATATGGGAGAATGTTTTTTACGGCGGCTTGCTGGTGGCGGCCCGCATTTTTACGGTGCGGGTGGAACATACCCGCCATCTACTGCAGCAGAGCGCGATGGCACGCAGCGGTACGGAGGCGGTCCTCGATGCCGCGCGCCTGCAGGCGCTGCAAGCGCAGGTGGATCCTAATCTGTTGCTCGACTCCATGCAGGAATTGGAGCTTCGCTACCGCACGAGTCCGGAGCGCGCCGAGCGGTTGCTCGAAGCGTTGGTGGAGTTTCTGCGCTACGCCATGCACGGCTTGAGGGTCCCGGTGTCGACGCTGCACGCCGAGTTGCAGCTGGCGCGCGCCCTCTCGCGATTGCAGCACGAGCGTGACGCGCCGAGCGCGTGGCGCATCGTCGAGGAGTCTGCACCGCCGGCCGCCCCGTTCAAGTTCCCGAGTCTGCTGATCCTGCCGCTGATGGCGCTCGGGGCCGACGGCGGGCGGCCCATGCTTCGAGTTCGGCTGGACGGTGGACAGGCGGTCTTGTCACTGCACGGACTGTCGCGGAGCATCCCGGCGGAATTGAGCCAACAGGTACAGGGCCGCCTACATGCGTTGTACGGCAAGCGCTTCCAATTCGAGTGCCATGTGTCCCAACCCAATCAACTCCGGATCACGCTGCAGTCCGTCCCAAAACAACTAGGAGTATCGTATGCATGAAGCACCACTCGATGAATTACGGCGCAGCCTGCTGGGCTTGTTACCGATGCTGGTCCTGGCGAAGTCTGCGCCGGCGCAGGACGCCACGAAGGTTCAACCGCAGGCCTACCGCGTTGCCTTCGAGAACGACAAACTGCGTGTGCTCGACTACAACAGCCGTCCTGGCATGGGTATCTGCGGCAACGGTATGCATTCGCATCCGGCGCATTTGACGGTGGTGCTGTCGGGCGGGTCGGTGCGCATCAGGACGCCCGACGGGAAAACGGTCGAGCAGAACGATATTCCCGCCGGCGTCGTGTTCTGGAGCGAAGCGGAGACCCACAACGTCGAGAATGTCAGCGGGAGCAACATGCGCAGTCTCATCATCGAGCTCAAATCCGGCAAGGCATGATTCGATGCCATCACCGTCCGCCATCTTGGCCGAAGACGAGACCATCCTGCGGGACGAATTGCGCCAGCACCTGCGCGAGTTGTGGCCGGCGCTGCGCATCGTCGGCGAGGCCGGGACGGGTGTCGAAGCGCTGGATCTGATCGAGCGGCACGTACCCGACGTGCTCTTTCTCGACATCGAGATGCCGCTGCTCTCAGGCCTCGATGTCGCCCAGCAGGCCCAGGGACGCTGCCACATCGCCTTCGTCACCGCGTACGACATGCACGCGGTGGCGGCATTCGAGACGGGCGCGGTGGATTACATCCTAAAGCCGCTCGAACGTTCGCGATTGCGAGTTGCCGTGGACCGCTTGCAGCAGCGTCTGAGCTCGGCACCCCCCAACCTCGACGTGTTGCTGCGGGAATTGACCCTGTCCGCCGGACCGCGCCGGCATCTGCGCTGGATCAACGCCTCGGTCGGGCAGAGCACGCTCGTGATCACGGTGGACGAGGTGATGTATTTCCAGGCCGATACCAAGTACACCCGGGTCGTGACGGCCACTCACGAGGCACTGATTCGCAAGTCCCTGCAAGAACTGCAGGCGGAACTGGATCCGTCCGTGTTCTGGCCCATTCATCGGTCCACCGTCGTCAACGCGAATGCCATCGCCGGAGTTTCCCGTGATCTGCGCGGCCGTCTGTCGGTGACTTTGAAGCAGCGAGAGGAACGTCTGAGTGTCAGCGAATCCCATCAACATCTTTTCAAATTGATGTGACGGTCGGAGCATCGAACCGATGAGCTCGCCCACCGCCGTCATTGCCGAAGACGAACCGCTGCTGCGCGCCGAGCTGCGTGAAACCCTGAACAAGCTGTGGCCGGAACTCATCATCTGTGCCGAAGCGTGCGATGGCTTCGAAGCCCTGCGGGCGCTGCAGCAGCACTCGCCACGTGTGATGTTCCTCGATATTCAGATGCCCGGGCTGAGTGGACTCGAGGTCGCACAACAGGCAAGCGGCAGATCGAACATCGTATTCATCTCGGCGTACGATCGGCACGCCATCGAGGCGTTCGAGCGCGGTGCCATCGACTACCTGCAAAAGCCCCTGTCGGCCGCGCGTCTCTCGACCACCATCGATCGTCTGAAACAAAAGCTGCATGCCGCCCCAGCGGACTTACGCGACGTCACCGAATTATTACGCGGGCTCGCGGGGCACGGCGGGGATTACCTCAAATGGTTGTCCGTGCCCCACGCCGGCGAGTTGCGCCTCATCATGATCGAGGATATCTGTTACTTGGAGGCGGACAACAAATATACGACCGTCGCGACCGCCTCGGCACAATTTCTGTTGTCCTCGACGCTCAAATTAGTCAAGCAGAAGCTCGATCCGCAGACGTTCTGGCAAATTCATCGCAGCGTCGTGGTGAACGTGGCCGCGATTCGCGCCGTGCACCGGAGCTTTCGCGGTACGCTGGAAGTCAAGCTCAAGGAGCGAGCGGAAGTATTGCCGGTGAGCGCCGCTTACGCTCATCTGTTCAAGCATCTTTGATCCCCGCTAGTGGCGTCGAGCTCACGGCGTAGCGACAGCTGCTGTCTTGATGGCGGTTGCACTGCGGACCAGGGCGTCCAAATGCAACAGCGTATCCGCCGTCGCCCGGTCCACGCACTTGACGAAATTCGACTGATGCGAGAGGTCGAGCTCGTCCTCCACTTGAGCGCAGAGTCGGCGCGCCATTTGATGCAGTCGATCGCCCGCCGCCTCTCGTCCGGCGACCGTCGACAGGTTCAGATCGGTCAGCGATACCGTCTTGGCGCGGGTCCCGTAGGTGGCATCCGCCGCCTGCGCGGGCTGGCCCATGCCCCACAGCAAAGCACCGGTGGCCAGAATGGAAGTCAGGCTATTCATGCGCGCGATCATCGCGATGTTCGAACCGTGCATTGCAATCTCCTCAGGTGTCGGATCATCGATCCGTTGGGGAGATTCTCGTAAGACCAACCGCAATCGGCCACGAAAAACCGACGAAACTCGCTTGGACGGAGTGAAGGGGCGATTTTCGGAAATCAAGGTGGGATGGTTGGCTATGAGGAAATGATGCGAAACCGTTCGTCCGTCAAAACGCGGCATTCACTCCGCCGAATCCAATCCGGTCGGATTTCCATGGCTGTCGTCGAGCGGCTGGTCGAGGATCACCTCAACTGAGGCAGCCGTGTTGCCCAGCGGACCGCCAATCAACCCGATATCCAAAGGAGTTCATCTCATGAAAACGTTCACACTCATCGCCACCGCGCTCGTGCTCAGCGGATCGATCCTCTCTGCCGCCAATGCCAATCCGCAATCAGACGTGCCTACCGCCGTCGTCAAGTTCGGCGATCTCGACGCGAACCGTCCGGCAGGGAAGGACGAGTTGTACCGGCGCTTGACACGAGCGGCGACCTCGGTGTGTCGTTCGCTGGATCCCAACGAGTCGGGACTGAACCTGGCTCTCATCCCGCTTCACAACGCCTGCATCGACCAGGCTGTCTCCGGTGGCGTTGCGAAGATCAATCGGCCCGAGTTCACTGATTACGTTGCGTATCGGAAGCAGAAGCCAGCCCGTACCGGCATTCAGTTGGCGGCTCGATAATTGCGATGCGCCGACTCCCGCCCGCTTCATCGATGATGCGACGGGCCGGAGCCGCGCCACCTCAGCGGAAACTATACCGCGTCGAGATGGTCGCTGATCGTCCTGCCGTATTGTATCCATTGGCCAATTCGTACCGACGATTGAGTGCATTGTCGAGTCGAGCGGTGACGGACCATTGCGGCAGTAGGTTGTATTTACCGCGCACGGCGGCGAGCAAGTAACCACCATCCTGGACGGGGGCACCGCTGACCACGTCGACATCCGACCTGGCGCCGGCGCTCAGAAGATCGGCCCCAAATTCAGCCCGACCTAGCCTGCGTGTGCCACTCAAAGTAAAACTATGCTTCGTGCGCCGCAGCAACTGCGAATCATCATCGAGATTTCGTGGATCCTGGATGCTCGCCTCGGCTTGCAGCGACCACGGATCCGATTGGTACGTCCAAGCGGCCTCCAGCCCCCGAATCCGCGCCCGATCCACATTCTGATTCTCACCGAAGTAAATGAGATTGGTGGGATCGTTGACGAAGACGATCAGGTCGTTGATCGAATCTTGGAATGCCGCAAGCGTGAGCTCTTGATGAGCGTCAGCCCGCCACTTGAAGCCCAGTTCGAAATTGCGCGAACTCTCGGGCCGCAAATCAGGCGTCCCGCCGTAGCCGAATCGATCCGTCGCCGACGGTGCCCGGAAGGCCGTGCCGGCCGACGCAATGAGCAAGGTATTCGTGGTCAAGGCGTAGCCGTACTCAAGATTCCACGTGGTGTGATCGCCGAATCCAGGATAGCGCGCGTCGCCTACCGCGAGCAGCAATCGATTCACGCCGAGCGCAAGCTGCTCTTGTAAATAATAAGTCTGCGCATGGGTATCTATCGAGTAGGCGGTCCCATAACTCAGCGAATTCGTATGCTCGTTATAGACCAGGGCACCGAAGGTAAGCGTCTGATCTAGCGGCCCGCTCGCTATCTTCACGTCGTTTTGCCAGTCGATGGTGTCGCGTGAGGTGTAGTCAAAGTCTCCCGCGTCGGTCACGGCGTACGGATCGGCTTGCTGTTGACGCAGATCATCGATGACGCGGCTCAAGGTGAGGCGGGAATGCCAATCATCGGTCACATTGCCACTGGCATGCACCGCAAGCAGGCTGTTGGTAAAATTCTCGCTCTGGGGCGTGAACGACTCGAACGCTGTGAAGTCCGCGTCATACACCGGATTGGCGTACTGAGACGTGCCGGTCGCTTGGTAATAGCGCGCTCCGAGTTCCACACCGCCCACATGCGTGGTAATGGCCGCGGTACCGGATAGGTTTTTATACCCACTATCGAGCGTATCCGCCCTGTATGTGGGGAAACCAGCGCTTTGTTGTCCAGACAGCCCCACCTGGATGCTCGTGCCGCCGTCGGTGTAGTTGCCATCAACGGCAAATTCACCCGTGCCGTACCGACCATAACCGATCATGATGTCGGCGCCGGACGCCGCATCGGTGCGGGTGATCATATTGACGACACCCCCGATGGCATCCGTGCCGTAAATCGCGGACCGCGGCCCTTTGACGATCTCGATTCGATCGAACAATTCGGGAGATAAGTTCTGGAGCGGAGCCAGAGACTGCGTTCCCGAATTGATCCGTACGCCATCGATCATCACGATGGATTGATCGCTATTGGCGCCACGAATGAAGAGCGATAGGGGTTGGCCAGGCCCGCCGTTGCGCCCGATGTCCAAGCCCGCATGAAAACGCAGCACGTCGCCGATATCGACTGCAAGGGAATTCTCGAGGGCGTATCTATCGATGACCACCACGGGTTCGAGGGCTTGATTGGCCGGCTCCGGAACACGGGTCGCGGTAACGATGATTTCATCGAGGGAGTTGCCGGGTTCGGCTTTTGCCTGCGGCGGGACGGCCACGCAAGCCACGAATGTAAGAGCCGTCAATGCGACGGCACGACTGGAAACGGTCATTGCTTCTCTCCACGCCATGCTTTCCCGCATGCCATGTCAGGATCAAATGGGCCGTGGCGCAAAAGTTGCGAGCGTCCGCTGGTGCCGGGGACAGCACAGCATCCGCCCGATGCCCTCCGCATCACGGTTCATTGTCCAGGCCGGTCTCCGGGCTTACGAGTGACTACGCATCGCGCGTAGTCGCCACCATCACCTTCCCAAGCCGCTCAAGGCTCAGTGGTTGCCGCGTGTGCAGCCAATGATGTCATTACTCGATTACCGTTGCGGGGGCAGCGTGAGATTCGCACTTCATGTGCTTACTCACTTCCCAATTACTCGAATTGCTGTGGCAATCCAACGCCTGAACGGTTCGTATGTTGCGAGGTATGCGCTCGGTAAGTCAAGCATTACAAGCCTGCCGGCGTCCGGCGGACATGCCGGATGACGCGGTAGAATGGCTACATGTCAACACAACCCACCCTGCTCGTCACGGGCGCCACCGGGCACTTGGGTCGCCCCACCGTGTCGTTGCAGGCCGGCATCGACGCTGCCCCGCACCAATAATTTCACCGTACCAACGTCGTGGCTCGCCTGAGACGATGCGCGACCCGCCGTGATACCCCATGCTGCGAATTGAATTTTCGAATCGACTCGAGGCGCTGTGCGATGCGGCGGTGAGCGCGCTCGGCGCGGTACCGTCGTCGCCGTTCGTCGCGCAGCAAATCGTCGTGCCGAGCATCGCCATGCAGCGCCATCTCACGCAGGCGCTGGCCGAGCGCTACGGCATTTGCGCCAACGTCCGTGGCGTCTACCTCGCGCAGTGGCTGTGGACGCAGATTGCCAAGGTGGTTCGCGGCGTCGCCGACGAATCTCCGTTCGCGGCGGGCGCGATGACGTGGCGCATCTATCAGACGCTGCAGGAATCGGCGTGGGCGACGTTCCCGCGGCTCGAACGCTACTTGAAAGATTCGAGCGACGTGATGCGTTTCGAACTGGCAGCCGACATCGCGGGTCTGTTCGAACAGTACATCACCTATCGTCAGGATTGGCTGCAGGCGTGGGTGGGCGGTACTGCACACGGCGATGACCAGGCCTGGCAGGCCGAGCTGTGGCGACGCCTCAGCGCGCAATTGGGCGCGGCGCCCGAGCATCCCGCGAGCCTGTTCCTACGTCGCCTGGAAAGCGCGGATGCGGCCGGCACGAATGCCTTCGCGCTGCCGGAGACGGTGCACGTTTTCTGTCTGCCGGACATGCCGCCGCTTTATGTCGACCTGCTGAGCGGGCTCGCCCGCTGGGTCGACGTGACTCTCTACGTGCTGAACCCCTGCCGCGAATACTGGTTCGACATCGTCGATCCGAAACGCCTGCGCAGCTTGACCGTGCGCGGCGCGGCCGGCCATCACGACACCGGCAACCGCCTGCTCGCCTCCTGGGGCAAGCAGACCAAGGCCTACATCGAATTGCTGTTGGAGCGGGCCGGCGATGCGCCGCTCGACGACACGCGCTTCGATGACGGTTTTCCGACGACGATGCTGGGCGCCGTGCAGCACGCGATGTTCACCCTGACCGAACTTGCGCCTGCGAGCCTCACGCTGGATCCCGCCGATCGCAGCATCGAGGTCCACGTCTGCCATTCGCTGACCCGGCAACTCGAGGTGCTGCAGGACCAGCTGCTCGCTCGGTTCGCCAGCCCGGCACCGTTCAGACCCGACGAGATTCTCATCGTGACGCCGGACCTCGAGGCCGCGGCGCCGCTGATCGATGCGGTGTTCGGTAACGTGCCCGATGAGCGGCGCCTTCCCTATGCCATCACCGGCCGCGGGCGCAGCACCGTCAACGCGGCGGCACGGGCCGTGCTGGCGCTGCTCGCCATCCTGCCGTCGCGCTTTCCGGCGAGTGCCTTGATCGAGCTCCTGCAGCAGCCACTGATCGGGCGACGCTTCGACATCGGCGCCGAGGAACTCGACGTCGTCGAGGACTGGCTGCAGGCGAGCGGCATCCGCTGGGGTCTCGATGCGGCGCAGCGCCGGGAACTCGACGTGCCGGGCAGTGAACGCTTCACCGTCAAGGACGGTCTCGACCGGCTGTTCTTGGGGTATGCCTTACCGCAGCGCGTTGCCGTGCCCACCTTCGAGCGCATTCCGGCGGGCTACACCGAAGGCTCCCGCGCGGACATCTTGGGCGCGTTCGCCGAGTTCGTCGATCGCTTGACGGCGCTGCGTGAGGCACTGCGCGAGCCACGCCTGGCCGACGCCTGGCTCGAAGCGTTGCTGGAACTCTTGGAGACCTTTCTGATGCCGGTGGGCGACGATCTCGAGGAGGTTGCGGACGTGCGCGAGACCTTGCGCGAATTGCACGACACCATGGGCCGCGGCGGGCTGACGACGCCGGTGCCGCTCGCGGTGGTGCGGGCCAGCCTCGAGTCGCTGTTCGACGCCGGCGCGCGCGGCGGTGTGCCCACCGGCGCGATCACCTTCTCGTCCATGAGCAGCCTGCGCAACCTGCCCTTTGCCTTCGTCGGCATCATCGGCCTCGACGACGGCGCCTTCCCGGCGGCGGTCCGACCATGCGAGTTCGATCTGATGGCGGCCCAGCCGCGCGCGGGCGATCGCCAACGCCGCCAAGACGATCGCAACCTGTTCTTGGATCTGCTCCTCGCCGCGCGGCGGTGTCTGTACCTGAGCTACACCGGTCGCAGCATCCGCGACGACAGCGTGCGGCCGCCCTCCGTGGTGGTGGCCGAACTTCTCGACACGCTGCTGCCGGCACTCGCACCCGCGCCCGGCGATGGCGCCGCGCTGGCGGCCGCTCGCCAGCAGCTCATCATCGACCATCCGCTGCAGGCGTTTGCAGCCGTGTATTTCACCGAC
>CAZZXZ010000098.1:0-13001 GCA_964658135.1 uncultured Acetobacteraceae bacterium
CGTGGTTCGGGTCCACGAGGTCGCAGGTTCGAATCCTGTCTCCCCGACCAATTCATCCCTGTCGACAAGTCCATCCACCACTCGAGGCATGACCGTGTCCCACCCATCGAATCCGTGGATTTCTTTGAGCTCCGGCGAATTGACCGCCGAGGTCGATCCGCTCGGCGCGCAGTTGTCGAGTCTGCGCGATGCGGCAGGCCGGGACCTGTTGTGGAACGGCGATCCGGCGGTGTGGACCGGACGCGCACCTCTGCTGTTTCCCATCATCGGCGAACTTGCCGGCGGCTGCTATCGAGTGGGGCCGGCGACCTATCACCTATCACGGCACGGTTTCGCACGCGGGAAATTGTTCAAGCTCATCGATTCGAGTCCCAGCACCGCGACTTTTCGCTTGCAGGCGGACGCGGCCACGCTCCAGGTGTATCCCTTCCGATTCGAGTTGGACGTGCACTTCGCCCTCGAAGGCCCAAGCCTCAGCGTGACGACGCTGGTGCGCAATCTGGGCGCCGAGACGATGCCGGCGAGCTTCGGGTACCATCCTGCCTTGCGTTGGCCGCTGCCCTACGGGCGCGAGCGGGCTGCGCATTTCATCGAGTTCGCGGTGGACGAGCCGGCGCCGATCCGGCGGCTCGACGCGCGCGGCTTGCTGACGCCGGCCAGTCATCCGACCCCCGTCGTCAACCGACGTCTCATGCTCGACGATGGCTTGTTCGAGCACGATGCGGTGATCTTCGATCAGATCCGCAGCCGCTTCGTCACCTACGGCGCCGATGACGGCCCGCGCATCCGCGTGAGTTATCCGCAGACGCCGTATCTAGGCGTCTGTCGAAGCGTGGCGCCGGTTTCATCTGCATCGAGCCTTGGCACGGCATCGCCGATCCCGAGGGTTTCGCCGGCGACCTGTGCGACAAGCCCGGTGTGTTCAGCGTGGCGCCCGGCGCAGCCCTACCCCTCAAGATCGAGATGACGCTGCTCACACCAGACGCAGGTTGACCGGGGCGATCTGCTGAAAGATACCGGCAGTCTGTTCGGTCGATAGACCCCACAGCGATTTGAACAAGCCGCCGAACACGGCGCGGTAATCGTTGAGTACGGGAAGGTCGCGGTCTTGGAACAGCGTGCCTCGGGTGACGGGCTGCTGTTCGCCCACGATTCGACCGCCATCGATGGCTCCGCCCAGCACCCAGTACGTCGTGCCGTGACCGTGGTCGGTGCCACGATTGCCGTTTTCGCGGAACGTGCGGCCGAATTCGGAGACCACCACCACCACGGTGTTGTTCCATTGAGTCCCGAGCGCCTGCGAAAAAGCCAGCAAGCCGCGCCCGAGGCTCGCCAAGTTGACCGCTAGCGCGCCCTGGGCAGCGCCCTCGCCCACATGGGTGTCCCAGCCGCCGACATCGACGAAACCCAATCGAAATCTATCCGCCATGAGGTGGCCCATGCGCTCGGCCTCGAACTCGAATCCCTTGGTGTTGACGGCGTTGCGATTGGCCGCGAGCATTTCCTTCGACATGTCCGGGTCGACATCGTGCCGCAATTCGAAGCCGCTGCTGACCGCTTCATGCAGCGGGTGGCCGGCATACATGTCCGTCAGTATTTGCGCTTGGCGCGCATCGAACGAGACCTTGCCGCCGTTCTTCAGCGATAGATTCGGCACCTTGGTGGCGCCTTGAAAAGCGAGCGGCAGGGCGTCGGTGAAAGAAATCGGCGGCGCCCTGCCGGCACCGCCCGCCAAGGTATCGGCCAGGCGGCCGAGAAAGCCCGAACGGTAATTGCGAATCCCCGTCGAGGGCTGACCGAGTTCGATGCTGTCCTGGGTCTCGAAATGACTGCGCGATAAATCGTCCGTACCCGCGAAAGGGATGAACGCCGCCTGCTTCTGTCGATACAACGTACCCAGCGTGTCGCGTACGGCGGGCGCTAGGGCCCAATCGCCGTCGAGCGCGAGTGCGCCCGTGACGGACGTCGAGTCCGGCCGGGCAATCGCGATGTTCGGCCGAGCCTCGTAGTAATCGCTGCTGGAGTAAGGAATCAACAAATTGTTCGCATCGTAGCCGCCGCGTAAGAAAACCATCAGAAAGCGCGGACCGTTGGCGGGTGCGGCGTACAGCCGGCCGGACAGTGCGCCGCCAATCAGCGCGGCGCTACCTAATTTGAGCAGTCGACGGCGCTTCATGGTCTCTCCTCGGCATCATTCGTAGCTGAAATCGGGCGATGAAAGCAAGAACGTGTTCCATTCTTGCGGCGATGTCGCGCGGCCCAGCGCAGCCCGTGTCGGGGCACCCAAAAACGGCTCGACCGCGGCAAAGTAGACGCGGTTCGACAGCTGTGGGAATCCGCCGGCGATGGTGCTGGCGCCAACGGCATGCGCAATGTCGAAGCGCCGGCTCATCTGCCCCGAGCTCGCCCAGCTTGCTTCGGTGAGCGGGTAGCCGTCGGGCGTTGGCCGTCCGAAGGGTGCCTCGCCCAAACCACTCAGCCAATTCACCATGGGCTGAGCATCGTCGAGCGTTCTGCCGTCGTAGGCGAAACGCACGGCGGATAGAACGAAACGCATCGGGTCTTTGAATTTGCCACCGAGCGTCGCCGTGAACTCGTGCGCCGAAAACATCGTGCGCAACACCGCGGCGATGTCGCCATCGGTGTGCATGAAGGTTTGCGTCATGCGCTCGACCAACGCGGCGGGTGGGTCGTCGGAGACGAAATACACCGCCAACTCGTGCGCGATGAAACGGGCGCACGCCGGTTGACGCACAATCAGTGCGACCGCTTCCTCCACCTCGCCGAAACCGCTGCTCTGGATGGGGTGCCCCAGCAACGTCTTGGCGCCGAAATCGTGTCGCGCCGGATTGAATTCGAATGCACCTTTGCGTACGTACAAGCGCGCCCACTCCGGCTTGAGCTGAGGCGCCGGGCCGACGTCGATGCCGACTCCGGTGAGGATACGCGCCAAGGTTTGCACGTCGGCCTGGGTATACCCCGCACCGACACCCAAGGTGTGCAGCTCCATGATCTCGCGCGCGTAATTCTCGTTGAGGTGCCCGGCGGCATTCCTATCGTTGTCCAGATACTGCAGCATCGCCGGATGTTGCAAGGTGGCCATCACCAGATCCTTGAACTTTCCCAACGCATGAGGACGGATGGCGTGTTGGGCGTAATCGCCGACGAGCCAGCGGACGGCGGCTTTATTGCGATGCACGCTGAAGTGATTCAGCCAGAACCACACCATCTGTTCCTGCAGCTGCGCGGGCGAGTAGACCGCACTCAGAAGCTCCCGACGGATGGCATCGAGCGCGAGTTCGTTGCCTTGCGCGTAGAGGGTTTTGCGGGCGAGCACGCGCTCCGGACCATCCGCCATGGCACCGATGACTTTACGCTGGGCCATGACCTCGGCGAGCCGCGCGGCAGGATCGCCCTGCGCCGCATCCAGGCTCGCTATCTGCGTCGCTATGGCGGCCGGCATGCCGACATCGCGAGCCGCCAGCTGTCGTTCGAGAAAACCGCTGCGGCCAAGATGCTGATAGTCGCTGACCGTTGCGCTGTCCAAACCGAAGGTCACGCTTTGCAGCCACAGAGCGTCGTCACGGTGCATGGGCGATAACGCCGCGGGCGGGCGCGTGCCGGGACTCGCGCAGGCCAGCAACAAGCTTGCGCCGACGAGCCCGAGGATGACCCTGCCGCCCGTCTTTCGCCTGAACATGATGCACGCAGTCTGCACGGTGCCTCCGGCGGCGTTGCTGTTCGTGTAAGCAACAACGGGTCAAGCGAATGGCGGTTGACGGTCCCCCGATCAGGCCGCCGGCATGCGGCCCGCGAGCGCGGGGAGGAGATCGGCGACCGAGTCGATCACCAGATCGGCGCCCGCCGCGCTCAGCAGCCGACCGGATGCGGCCACCCGCTCGGCGCGTTCCGTCGCGGGTAACGCGGCCAGAGCTGCCGCGGAAAGTCCGACTCCGTTGCCGGAGGCGGCCACACCGATGGTCAGGCACCCCGCCGCGCGGCCCTCGGCGACACCCGTTTCGGTGTCGTCGACTTTGACGACGCGCGACAGCGGCCACACGCCGAGCTCCGCGCAGGCCTTGTAGATCATCAGCGGCGAGGGTCGCCCCTGGGGCGTTTCGCCGGAGCACACCAGATGATCGGGCCGATAGCCCTGGGCGGCGGCGAGCGCCAAAACCGGTTCCATCATGTCCCGCGTGTAACCCGTGGACGACCCGATCTTGAGACCTGCGGTACGCAGGGCATCCACCGTCGATCTTGCACCGGTGATCAAGGTGGCGGCCGCCGCGGCCTCGGCCCGCATGAGCGGGCCCAACTCGGTCACCAACGTATCGCAAGCACTCGACGTCGGCAGCACGCCGTTGGCCGCCTGCCAGGCGGCGGCGATGCGCGCCGCGTCGAGCAATGCCCGCACGTGGTCGGCTTTGGACTTGCCCATGTCGGCACGCACCTCAGCTTCGGTGAGTTCGACACCGTGGGCACGAAATGCCTCGATCAACGCATGGACCGGCGCGCTGCAACCGAAGTCGACCATGGTCCCTGCCCAATCGAAAATCACCAGGTCGAAACGTCGAGTCGAATTCATTGTCCCAACCTCAATCGAACAGCGCGTTGATGACTTCTTCGCCGATGGCGAAACCCGTCGAGGCACCGACGCCGCTCGTGACGATGACCAGGCGCACCCCGGGCATCGGCGTGTCGAACAGCACCGGCTGGACGGTGGATTTGGCATAGGTTCCCAGCCACCGTTCGCGCACCGGCGGCGGTGCGAGACCGGTCACGGCCCGGTACTCGTCGAGTATCAACGCGTCGATCCTGGCGTCGGCGAACACCGGCGCGCCGGCTTCGTAGTGATGGCTGTCGCCGACGACCAGACTGCCGTCCAAGCCCTGCGCAACGATGAGATGGATGCCGTGATGCATATGCTCGGGTTGTTCCTCCGCCAGGCGTGCGCGCAAGGCGGCCGCCTCGGGCAGATCCGCGAACCCGCCGTAATGCACCAAGCTCAGGTCCGCCATCACGGTCGCCGGGAAGAGGAAACCGGGACTTTCCAGCCGCAGCATCTGCAACGCACACCGGCGCAGGTCGGCGGCCTCGATTCGTTCCGGGAACAGGGTCGCAAAATCATCGCCGGGACACACCACCACCGCGGTAGCGAGAAGCGTTCCACGCGACGTGTCGATCCGCGGCGGGGCGATGCCATGCACCGCCGTGTGCCAGCGAAACTCGACGCCGTGTTCGCGCGCCAGCCACTCGGCGAGCGCCGGAATGGCGGTGCGGGATTCGACGCGCAGCTCGTGCGGACTCGACAACACGGCATGCAGGTCCGTCGGCTGCCATCCGGGGCAGCGCTGGCGGGCTTGCGAGGGCGTCAGCAGCGCGCATTCGCCGCCCATGTCGGAGCGCAGAAAGGCTTCCAGCAGGGCCGCGGATTCGGGTCGGCGCGCCGCGAGCCAGGAGCCGCGCTGCACGATGGGAACGCGCGCCGCGGCAGCGACGTCCTGCCATACTTCGCGTGAGCGCCGCGCACGCGGCCACATGACCTCGCGCTCCTGACCGCTGACCGTGACGAAGCCGAAGTTGCGCACCGAGGCACCGAGCGCTCGCGCGCTGCGCTCGATGACGAGCACCCGCAGACCACGCCGAACGGCGGCCAGCGCGCAAGCCAGGCCGACGATCCCGGCGCCGACGATGGCAACGTCAAATTCTTGCCGTACACTCATCGTGCGATGATAAACCGTCCGCGGCGGCCGTATGCGGCAAATGAATTCCGTCATCGAACCGCAACATTGGTCCGCTAACAAGGTGCTCATGCCAGCGACTTTGACCCGCATGCTCGAACGTGCCAATGCCGTGGTCTTCACGAGCGTCGCGGGACTTGCGGGTTTTTCCGCATACTTTTGCATGTACGCCTTTCGCAAGCCGTTTTCCGCGGCGACCTTTGCGGTGGTGCCCGGCTGGCATTTCAAACTCGACTATAAGATCGCGTTGGTGCTCGCGCAGGTGCTCGGCTATGCGCTCTCCAAGGTCATCGGCATCAAAGTCGTTTCGGAACTGCCTCCCGCCCGGCGCGCATCCGCCATCGTCCTGCTGATCGTCCTGGCGTGGCTGGCGCTGGTGCTGTTCGCGTTGGTGCCTGCGCCGTGGAACGTCGCGGCCATGTTCTTGAACGGACTGCCGCTCGGCATGATCTGGGGGTTGGTGTTCGGTTACATGGAAGGCCGCCGCACGTCCGAGGTGTTGGGCGCGGTGCTGTGCGCGAGTTTCATCGTCTCCTCGGGCGCCGTGAAGTCCGTCGGCAAGCTGTTGATGGACCATGCCCACGTCGATGTGTTTTGGATGCCGGCGCTTGCCGGCGCATTGTTTCTGCCGCTGTTGTGGGTGTCGGTCGCCGTGCTCGCGGCGCTGCCGGCGCCGAACGCGCAGGACGAAGCGGCCCGCGTGCGTCGCGCACCGATGGACGGCGCGGAGCGATTACGCTTTCTGCGCCGCTACGGCACGGGCGTCACCTTGCTGGTGATCGCGTACGTGCTGACGACGGCACTGCGCGATTTTCGCGACAATTTCGCGGCGGAGATTTGGACCGCTCTCGGGTTTGGTCAAGCCGCCGCGGTATTCACCGCCAGCGAGTTGCCCGTGGCGGTACTGGCGCTGACCGTGCTCGGCGTCATCATCGTCATACGTGACAATGTGCGTGCGCTGCTCGTCATTCACGGCGTGGTGTTCTTCGGGTTGTTGCTGCTCGGCCTGTCGACGTTCGCCTATCATGCGGGACTGCTCTCGCCGCTGGCCTGGATGATCTCGAGCGGGGCAGGCATCTACATGGCCTACGTCCCGTTCAATGCCATGTTGTTCGATCGCTTGATCGCCGTCAGCGGCACGGTCGGAACGGCGGGATTTCTGATCTACATCGCCGATGCCGCGGGCTATCTGGGCAGCAGCGCGCTCTTGATATGGCGCAATTTCGGCAGCGTCCAGTTGAACTGGCTGCAGTTCTTTACCGCCAGCGCCTATGTGACCAGCGCCTTAGGCATGCTGTTCATCGCCGCATCGGCGGTCTTTTTTACGCTAGATAACGCACCCGGGCATCGCCGAGAGCCTCTGCCAGAGGCGTGAGCCACGCCTCGTAATGTTTCCAGTGGTCGAGCGCGGCACGGTATATCGGCTGCCGGACCTGCTCGGAACTCGCGGTGCGCACGCTGCGCTGGGTCTTGTAGAACTCGACACAAGCCGGTTCGAACGGCAACCTGCAGAAATCCAGGAGGCGCCGCACGCTGCCCTCGAGATCGTCGACGACCTCTTCGTGCCGTACGCGCAGCACGCGACCCGGCAGCACCCGGTCCCAATGCTCCATCAAGTCGAGGTAGGTCCGGTAGTACCGGGCGATGTCGGCGAGGCTGTAGGTGAACTCCTGTCCCGCGGCGAACAGCTGCTTGAAGTTACTGAAGCAGCAGGCCATCGGTTCACGTCGCGCATCGATGATGATCGCGCTCGGCAACATGAGGTGCAGCAGACCGATATGCCGGAAGTTGTTCGGCATCTTATCGATGAAATATCTCTTCCCGGTGCGATAGACGCGGGTATCGTCCAAGTACTTTGCGCCGAGCCTGCGGAAGTCGGCAGGCGCGAGCTGGGTCAGCAGCGCCGGGTACCGGGGATCGTCCGGGTCGGCATCGCGCCCTTGCAGTTCCAATACGAGTCGCGGTATGTCGGCGAGCTCCGAAGTGCCCTCGACCAGGGAATGCGATGCCAGTATCTGCTCGAGCAGCGTGGAGCCCGAGCGCGGCAGTCCGACGATGAAAATCGGCGCGGCGCTGTGCTCACCCACTCCCTCGCGATGCGCGAAGAATTCGCGGCTGCAGATCTCCTTCTGACGTTGGGTGTTGGTTTCAATGGCCTCGGGACGGTAATGGCTCTGAGCGCGCTTCAACTCATTGCCGCGTGCGTAATGACGAAACGACGCCGCGTAGTCGCCGCAGTCCTCGAGCGCTTTCGCGAGTGCGAAGCACAGATGATGGCGATCGACGGGCGCGAGCGCCGGATTCGCTTCGGCGGCTTGCATGTCGGCAATTTCGGCGCTGCTGAAACGGTAGGTTTTCAGGTTCGCGAGACTCCAATAGGCATCGCCATAATGCGGACGCGCGGCCGCGGCGGCACGGTACGATGCGATGGCTTCGCTTGGTCGGCCGAGTGTTTTGAGGCAGTGCGCGAGCGACAGGTGCAGCTCCGCGGCCATCGGCGTTTCCTCGAGCAACGCGCGGTACAGCGTCGCGGCCCCCGCGTGGTCGCCGAGGCCGACGCAGGTGGTGGCGTACAGCGTCCGGTAGTTCCGGTCGTGTGGCTCGAGCGCCAACAAGATGTCGAGTTCCTCGCGGGCCCGTGAATACTCGTGCCGTCCCAGCAGCGTGCGTGCGTAATCGAACCGCGCCGCATGGTAGCGAGGCGCGCTGCGCAATACCGATTCGAGCAGCAACTGTGCATCGTCGAACACCTCACGCGCGATGCCGATTCTGGCCAGCAAGCGCATGGCTTCGATCTCGTCGCCGTGTTTCAACAAGTAGGCGCGCACGATGTTTTCCGCCGGAATCCATTCGCCATCGGCAAACAGGCTGGTGGCGTGCACGATGTCGGGTGCCAGGCGCTTGAGCGTCGCGACATGCGCGGCCGCCATGGCCTGGTTCGCGCGCTCGCCGGTCATGCGATACAGACTCTCCAGCATGCCCCAGCTGGCGGGCAGCGCCGGATTGAGGTTCACCCCGTGCAGAAAAGCCTCGATGGCCCGCGGTGCGTCGCGCAGGACGACGTAACAATGACCGCGCTCTTGGAACAGGCGGCTGAAGGCCGGATGATGCCGCTGCAAGCGCTCGAGCGTCGTCATGGCCTGACCGATGTCGCCGAGATGGCGCAGGCTCACCGCCATGAAATACAGCACGTCGCGGTTTTCCGGCACCTTCAGGGCGAGCGCCGCGGCGGCCCGCCGCCCTTCTGCATACCGGCGCTCCTCGAGCAGCGCGCCGATTCGCTGAACTTCAGCTTCGACCGGCGACGTCATGAGGCGGAAGTGCGGATTCGAGGGGCGCGATGAACTTCGCGTAATTCTTCCACCGGCCCGCCGAAGCGGCGTGGATTTTCTGACGCACCTGCCATTTGCTGGTGGTGATGACGACGCGCGGGGTGCGATGAAAATCCAGACAGCGCGGATCCCACGTCAACCCCAGAAACTGCACCATACGCCGGCTCCACCCTGCTTGGTCTTCGATGAGTCCTTCGTATGGTACTTCGAGCAGCGTCTCGGCGGGGAGAGCGCCGCGCCAGTGCTGCATCATTCGCGTGTATTCGCGGTAATAACCGGCCAAGTCGTCGAGGTCGTTCGCATACGGATGGGTGGTCGAAAAATACTGAAAGTAGATGGACAGACAGGTATCGAACGGATGCCGTTGCATGTGGATGATCCTGGCCTGCGGCAACGCGGCGTGTATGAGGCCTAAATTCATGAAATTGGCCGGCATCTTGTCCACCACCCGCTGTGCGTCGCCGGAGGCCGACTGCAGGCGCTCGAGATAGGCCGCCGTCATCGCCGGCAGGAGTTGCGCGCCGGCGCCCGGACTCGCCAGCTCTGCAGCCTGGTATGCGGCGGTCGCGGTATCCCAAAACGTCAGCTCGCCGGCGCCGAAGACGGCCGGATGGGATGCCAATATCTGTTCGGTGAGGGACGTCCCCGAGCGCGGCATGCCGACGACGAACACGGGCCGCGCGGACGGATTGGCGTAGCCGGCGAGACGCCGTCGAGTGGATGCATCGAAGCCGGCACGCATGGCATCGACGCGTTGCCGGGTCCGCGCCGCGTCCCAGCCCGACGCGTGGCGGCGGCTTGACTCGTTGGCGCGCCGATACTGCTCGAAGGCCTGGTCGTACTGTTTGACGTCGTCGAAGTATTTGCCGAGCGCGTAACGCAGGCTGATCTCATGTCGCAGCGGCAGTCGCGCGGCGAGTAACCGCTCGACACCGGCAAGCCACCCCGTGTCGGCGTACGACAACCTGCCGTGCGCTGCGAATCCCACCCAGGCATTGGGAAAATCCGGATCGAGCGCCATGGCGCGTTCGAATAGTTCACGCGCCTCGACGAACTCGCCGCGATCGGCCCGCAGCTCGCCGAGAAACGACAGTGCCTCGGCAGCGTTCGGCCGTAATGCCAAGGCAGCCCGGCAGCACGTCTCGGCATCGCTCGGTCTGCCCAACCGGCGCATGACCATGCCGAGCGTCAAGTGCACCGCTGCATAATCGGGTTGCAACTTCAGCGCCTGCACATAGCTGGCGGCGGCGGCATCGAGCTGCCCTCCGTCGAGCAGCGCATTGCCGAGGTTGTAATGAGTCGCGGCACGCGCCGGCGCGAGCGCCAAAGCCGCGCGAAAACTCTCCACGGCTTGCTTCAGCTCGCCGGCATCCCGCAACGCGTTGCCCAGATTATTGAGCGCATCCAGGTTGCCGGCGTCGAACGCCACGGCCTGCCGATAACAGTCGAGTGCGCCGCTCTGTCCCGCGGCGGCCAGCGCCATTCCCAAGTTGTTGTGCGCAGCACTCAACGTGCCATCGAGACGCAAGGCCTGACGGCAACTCGCGATGGCATCGTCGTGGCGACCCAAGAGCCGCAGGCCGTTGCCCAGGTTGCTGTGCACTTCGGCATCGCGAGGCCGGCGCGCCAGTACGCGCCGATAACACGCGACGGCCTCCGGGTAGTCGCCCCGTTCGACCAGCGCATTACCCTTATTGTTGTGCGCGTCGAGAGCTGCCGACTCGATGTCGGCGGCGCGCCGGGGCGTGGCGGGTTGCTGAGCGCAGCACCGCTTGTACTTTTTCCCGCTGCCGCAGGGACACGGTTCGTTTCTGCCCGGTTGCATGCCGCTTGCAGCTAGTCGCGGTAACGATCCAACGCATCGCCCAGCGCCGCTTTGAGCGGGCCCAACGAGGGCTCGAAATGTTTCCATTGGTCGAGTCCTTCGCGGAAAATGGGCCGGCGCACCTGTTCGGAGCTGGCAGTTCGCACGCTGCGTTCGGTCTTGTGGAAATCGACGCAGCCGGGTTCGAATTCTAACCGGCAGAAATCCAGAATGCGGCGTACGCTGTTCGCCAGATCGTCGACGACGTCCTCGTGCTGCACGCGCAGAATGCGTCCCGGCAGCACGGCGTCCCAATGGCGCATGAGCTCCAGATAGGTGCGGTAGTAACGGGCGATGTCATCCACGCTGTAAGTGAACTCTTGGCCGTTGGCAAATAGCTGCTTGAGATTGCTGAAACAGCAGGCCACCGGCGCGCGGCGCGCATCGATGATCTTGGCATTGGGCAACATCAAGTGAATGAGCCCGAGATGGCGAAAGTTGTTCGGCATCTTGTCGATGAAAAAGGGTTTGACGGCCGGCGCGGCCTGGCGGTACACGCGGGTGTCTTGCAGATATTTCGCGCCGAGCATCGAGAAATCCGCGCCGCTCAACTGCGCCAGAATGCGCGGGTAGCGCGGGTTGTCGAGATCGGGGTTGCGGCCCTGCAGATTCAGAACCATCCGCTGGATGTCGGCCAGTTCCTGCGTGCCCTCCACCTGGGAGTGCGAGGCCAAAATCTGCTCTAGCAGGGTCGAGCCCGAGCGCGGCAGACCGACGATGAAGATGGGGTCCGGATCTTGCACGCCGACGCCGTGGCGCGATGCGAAGAACTGCCGGGTACAGACCTCGATCTGTTGCCGTGTGTTGTTCTCGATGAGCTCGGCGCGGTACTTGCTTTCGGCACGTTTCAACGCATTGCCGCGCTCGTAATACCTGAACGAGTCTGCATACTCGCCGCGGTCCTCCAAGGCCTTGCCGAGCGCGAAACACACGTGGTAGCGATCGACCGTGCCCGTGGTCGGTGCGGATTCCACGGCGCGCAGATGCGTGAGTTCGGCAGCGTCGAAGCGATAGGTTTTGAGATTGGCGAGACTCCAGTAGGCATCGCCGAAGTGCGGGCGCCGCGCCGCCGCCCGTCGATAGGAATCGATGGCTTCCTGGCGCCGGCCCAAGGTTTTCTGGGCATGGGCGATCGACAGGTGAAGATCCGCATCGGACGCGGTGTCTTGCACAAGTTCCTCATAGAGACGGATGGCCCGCTCGTGCTCGCCGAGCCCGACGCTGCACGTCGCATACAGCGTTTTCAAATGTCGGTGCCCGGGCTCGTCCACCAGCAGCCGGTCGAGTTGCCCGCGCGCGAGGGCATACTTGTGTCGCTCCAGCAGCACTTCGGCATACTCCACTCGCGCGACGCGGTAGTCGGGCGCGAGTTCGAGGACACCTTCGAGCAGCAGTTCGGCGTCGTCGAAAATGCCGCGCGCGATGCCGATGCGGGCGAGCAGCCGCATGCCTTCGACGTGATTGCCGTGCTGCAGAAGATAGGCCCGCACCAGAGCTTCGGCCGGCTCGAGATCGCCGTCCATGTACAGGCCGGTCGCGGTCACGATGTCCGCCGGCAACTTCTTGAGAGTGGCGCAGTGATCCGCCGCAAGGGCGGCATTGGCGCCCTGGTCCGTCATTCGGTACAGGCCCTCGAGCATGCGCCAACTGGCCGGCAGCGCATGATTGAGATTGACCGCGCGTAAGAACGCATCGATGGCCGGTTGTGCCTGTTGAAGGGCCACGCGGCACTGGCCACGCTCCTGGTGCAGGCGGCTGAAATTCGGATGATGAGTTTCGAGCGCCGCGAGAGTGCTCAGGGCGTCGCCAATTCTACCCAGATGGCGCTGTGCCAGCGCCACCGCCAGCAGCCCGTCGCGGTGCCCCGGGGC
Source organism: uncultured Acetobacteraceae bacterium (assembly GCA_964658135.1). Lineage (GTDB taxonomy): Bacteria > Pseudomonadota > Gammaproteobacteria > Steroidobacterales > Steroidobacteraceae > Bog-1198. The sequence goes on from CAZZXZ010000098.1 coordinate 12,809, forward strand.
GTCGACGACCAACGCCTGCCCGGCGGCCAGCATGCCCGGGAAATCATGCTGCCTGAACAATTCGCGCAGCTGCACTGCGCGAGCATCGAGCGTCGCAGGGGCGTCCTTAGGATCCACCCCTCGTCATCCTACTCGCTTAGAACTTGTAACCGAACTGCAGCGTGAGCACCCGGGGACGCAGCGGAATCTCTTC
>CAZZXZ010000099.1:0-12868 GCA_964658135.1 uncultured Acetobacteraceae bacterium
ATTACCGAACGGACAACGGTTGCGCCTTGGCGCTCGGCATCGGCACGTCGAGAAGTTGCGCGACCGTCGGTGCGATCTGCCGCATGTCGATGACGCCCAAATCCCGATGTCGCGCAATCCCGCGGCCCGCCACGAACAGCGCGGCGCGCATCTGCGGGTCGGTGGGGGCGAAGCCGTGACCGCCGTGTCCACTGTAGTCAGTCATCAGCGCACCGCTCGTATTGCCGCCGAGATAATAGCCCGGTTGCATGACCACCAAGAACGACGCGCGGGGAAATGCCCCGCGTTGGGCGAGGGCGTCCGCTCCTTCCACGATGCCGGCGATGCCGTTGTCGGGATTTTCGGCCAGAGCGCGAAGTAGCTCGCGCACGCGGCGCTGCAGCGCAGCATCGCTGGGATCCCGCAAGACCACGGCGGCCATGCCGCCGGCGGGCCATGGCGCTGCGTGCCAATCCACCACGGTGACCGCCTTGGTCTCAGGATCGATTTTGGCGTCGATCAAACCAGCATCTAGAAATGGGATGACTAAATGCACCCGGTGGGTCACCGCCTCGAAGCCGTGATCCGAGACGACGACGACGATGGCGGCGGGGTCGTTGGCGCGGGACGCCGCCACCAGGCGTGACAGCATGCCGTCGATGGCCTCCAGGCTGGCATTGGCCGCCGCGCTGAAAGGTCCATGCTCATGTTCGGCTTCGTCCAGCGAACTCAAGTGAACCGTCATGAAGCGCGGTTTGTGCTCGCTCAAGATACGCGTTGCGAAGCGGACCTTGGTCTCGTCCGCCGCGGTGCTGGTATCGTTGCCCATCAGGTAGGGGCCGAGGGATGACTCCATTCCCCGCAGCAGGCCCTCGGGTCTCGACAGGTCCGCGAGCAGTTCGCGGTCGGCCGGATTCAATTCCTCCGTCGGGCGGAAGATGCGCCAGTATTCTGGAATCAAGAAGTCGACGTCGGTGGCGCCGACGCTCACCGGCCAACCGACGCTCGCCGTCGTGAGTCCAGCCTGGTGCGCTACCTGCCACAGCGTCGGTACCCGGATCTCATGGGCGTACCAGAACCACGCATCGCCGAAGGTATGCCGCGGATCGAATTCCAGGTTGTTGAAGATTCCATGCTCCGCCGGCGCCACGCCGGTCAGCAGCGTGGTGTGACTCGGATAGGTGACCGTCGGCCAGACGCCCTCGACCCCATCCGCATAGGCACCCTCTGCCATCAGGCTGCGCAGGAAAGGAATTTTCAGGCCGTGCTCACTCGCTTGCGTGACGTACTCCGGTTTCATGCCGTCGACCGAGATCATGAGAACCGAGGCGGCCTCGACCGGTGCCGCGAACCCCGGTGCGCCCAACGCGCCCAACACGCCCAGCGCGGCCCACGCGGCCCGCGCGGCGAGTGTGGCCACGCATGACGAAACGAGTCTATGAAGGGTGATCATGGCTTCGAAATATAATGCATCGACATGATGGTCATGTGACGTCGTGGCTTCGCGAATTCATCCTTGGTAAAGTCCATCGAGCCATCCTAGGCGAATGGCTCACATCAGATCCCGCACGATTTTTTCGTCCCATTCACGGGTCGCGACCGCATGGCCGTTTTCATACGCCGTAAGGCTCCCGCTGATGAAGAAGTAATGCGGATCACTGGACATCTCGGCGCGGGTTTCCACGCGGATCCGCCAACCGTCGCGGCCCATCGCATAGGACTGCGTCAGCAGGTAGCGCGCCGACTCGGTGGACTCGTCATGGATGGTCAGTTCGCGCCGCAGCGAGTGGGCCACCTCGATATCGACGTCGTCGAAGCGGTTGATGCCCTCGCCGAAAACGCCGCCGATGCCCTCGGTGACATAGGTGGTCGCGCCGCTGACCGGGTCTTGCGCGGTGTACCGCCGCACGCTCCCCGGATCGAGTTGCGTCATGCGCGTCGTCGGCCCGTGCAACGGCGGTTCGAACTCGATCGTCGGTCCGTCGTGCAGGCGCTCCGGCAACTCCAGATGACTTGAGCCCGTGCGGATCGTCAGCGTCGCCGGATACGGAGCGGGCCAGATGAGCGGCCAATACGCCGTGGCAATCGACAGGCGCACGCGGTGGCCCGCCGCGAACCGATGTCCGCACGCATTGAAGGTCACCGTCACCCGGTATAAGCGCCCCGGTTCCAGGGCGGTCGGATGTTCGTGACCGTCGCGATGCGTGAGATTGAGCACCTGGTAACTGACGCGGGTGGCACGATCGTCCGGCGCGACGTCCGATAGTCGAACCACCAGGGTGGCGACGGGCGTGTCCGCCGCCAGTTCTAGCGTGAGAGTGCCCGCACCGAGCACCGACAGGTCCCGTTCCAATGCCGCGGTCTCGAAGACCATGGCCCCGCCGTCATCGAGCCGTTGATCGGTGGGGTTCTCGCCCGCACAGCCGGTTCCCATCCATTCGCCCGCCGCCTTGCCATGGCTCTGCGGCGAGCGGATGGAAAATGCCGTCGCGCCGTTCGGCTGCGCCGCGAGGCGTCGGTCGACGCCTAGATACCAACGCCGGGGTTCGATGGCGGCCGACGGGTAGGCATGCTCGCCCACCCAGCGCCCCGGCGCGAAGCTGCGCGTGCCGGTGGGAGGCACCCAGTCTTCCACGTAAGCGCGCAGCATGGGCTCGCGCATGATTCCTGTGTCATGCCCTTTGAGCCACTGATCCCACCAGCGCACCGCCTCCTGCAGGTAGCCGATCGCGGGACCGGGCACACCGTCATGGGGATAGATGTGTCCCCACGGTCCGATGATGCCGAGTCGCGGCGCCGTTAGACGCTCGAGCATTCGCGGCACGGCGTTGGTGTACGCATCGGCCCAACCACCGATCGCCAGCACCGGACACGTGATGGCCGCGTAGTCTTCGCAGATCGAGCCATGCTTCCAGTACGCGTCGTAGCGCGGATGCGCCGCCCAGAGCGCAGGAAAAAAAGGCAGCGACCGGATCCGCTCCAGCCAGCGCTCGCGCCAACTCGGGCCCACGATCAGCGGATCGAGCGGACGGCTCTGGTACGCCAGCATGATGCTGCCCCACCACAGATTGTCGTTGAGCAGGCAACCGCCCATGAAGTGAATGTCGTCGGTGTACCGGTTGTCCGTGGAAAACGTGGTGATGATGGCTTTGAGCGCGGGCGGCCGGCGCGCCGCGACCTGCAGCGCATTGAAGCCGCCCCACGACTTGCCCTGCATGCCGACGGCGCCCGTGCACCAGGGTTGCGTGGCGATCCAGGCAATCACCTCGAGGGCATCGTCCTGTTCCTGTCGTAAATATTCGTCGGCCAGATGACCATCCGATTCGCCCGAGCCGCGCATGTCGACCCGCACGGCCGCATAGCCGTGCAGGGCGTAATAGCCGTGCATCGGCTCGTCGCGCGCCCGCGTACCGTCCCGCTTGCGGTAGGGAATGTATTCCAGGATGGCCGGCACCGGTTCTTGCGGAGCGCGGTCCGGCAGCCATACGCGCGCGCCGAGCCGGCAGCCGTCGCTCATCGTGATCCACCGGTGTTCTTCGACGCTCATCGACATGGGCCAGCCCTCTTCGCGCGACTGACGCCAGTGTAGGCGAGCCGGCGCGCTTTACTATGCTTCGCGTCGACTGCAAACTGAAATGAGTGACTGCCTCTGCCGCGCCAACCAAGACTCTCTTCGGGCAACCTGCTGGACTGGCCACGCTGTTCTTCACCGAGATGTGGGAGCGGTTCACCTACTATGGGATGCGCGCGATCCTCATTCTTTTTCTGGTGGGCGCCGTGGGCGAGGGTGGTCTCGGCTTCGACGACAAGACGGCGAGCGCGATCTACGGCCTGTACATCGCCGCCACGTACGTCTTTTCTCTGTTGGGCGGCTGGATGGCGGACCGTCTCCTCGGGGCGCAACGTGCCGTGATCGGCGGCGGCGTGCTGATTCTTTGCGGCAACGCCCTGCTCACCGTGGGAAGCGTACGGCTGTTCTTCGTCGGGCTCCTCGTCATCGTGCTCGGCGTGGGCCTGTTGAAACCCAACATCAGCACCCTCGTGGGGCAGCTGTATCCCGAAGGCGGCGCGCGCCGGGATGCGGGATTCACGGTGTTCTACATGGGAATCAGTGTCGGCGCGCTGTTGGGCGCGCTGCTCATCCCCGTGTGCGCCGCGCGCTTCGGCTGGCGCTGGGGTTTCGCGCTACCCGTGCTCGGCATGCTGCTCGGTCTGATCCAATTCCTGCGCACCCGCCACCGGCTTGGCGAGTCGGGCCTGAGAGCGGCAGGGCGCCGCAGTTCGCGTTCCTGGCTGGCGCTGACGGGTTTCGTGCTGGCAGTGCTGATTCTCGTCGGCCTGGCGAGCACCGGCCGACTCGTGATCGAGCCCGTCGCCGCATCGGCTGCCGCGTCGTGGGTGATGGCACTCATCGCCGCGGGTTACTTCGTCTACCTGCTTGCCTTCGCGGGGCTGAGCGGCGCCGAGCGGCAGCGCGTCTACGTGATGATGGCGTTGTTCATCGCCTATGCGACGTTCTACGCAGGCTTCGAACAGGGCGGCGCGTCGCTGAATTTATTCGCCGAACGGTACACCGATCGCGACGTCTTCGGCTGGCACATGCCCGCCGGCGTCCTGCAAGGCACCACGGCCTTGGTGACCATCCTCTTCGCGCCGGCGTTCGCGGCTTTGTGGACCGTGCTCGGTCGCCGTCATTGCGACCTCTCGCCGCCGGCTAAATTCGCCCTCGGTCTCGCGCTGTTGAGCGCCGGCTTCCTGGTGATGTTCGTGGCGTCACGTTGGGTCGTGGCCGGCCGGCACGTGTTGCCGACCTGGCTGCTCGCCACGTATTTCCTGCAGGAGTGCGGCGACCTGTGTCTGTCGCCCGTGGGCTTGTCCTCGATGACCAAGCTCGCGCCGCCGCGCTTCGCCGGCCAGGTGATGGGACTCTGGTTCCTCGCGCTGGCGCTCGGCAACAATATCGCGGGTCAACTGTCCATCGAGTACGACGCCGGCAATCTATCTTCGCTGCCCGGGCTGTTCATGAAGATCGTCTGGTGGGGAGCGCTCGGCTCGTTGGCCATGCTCCTGCTCACGCCCACGCTCAAGCGGCGCATGGTGGGCGTGCAGTGAGCGGTGTCAGCGATTCGGCCGGTAGATCAGATCGCCGTACTTCTTCCACTGACCGCTGCCGGCGGGCGCCACGTACTCGAGGTTGCGCACCGTGCCGTCAGCGCGTTTTTCCCACACCTCCTTGACGTCACGATCGCGCGACGGCATCACCGTGGTCAGCACCATGGAGCCGTGCGCATCGAGCGCGCCACGCAGAAAAATCGCGCCCCACTGATTGTCCGCCCACATCTGCAGCCAGGCGGTGCCGTCGAAGCGGCTCACGCCGATGCCCGCCAAGCGGTACGGCACGCCCGGCCGCCGGTATAGATCGGTGAGAAAGGTGAGATTCTGTTGCACGATGCAGCCCTGGGAGTGTTTCTCTACCCGATCGAAACCCACCAGCTGATTGGAGTCGGCGTCGAACACCAGCCAGTCGCCGAGCCAAAAGTCGAATTGATGGTGTTGCGGGGTATCGCAGGTCGAGGGCGTCGCCGAGCGTTCGAGCGCCATGTCCGCGCGCGCAGTCAACGCACTCGCGCCGAGCACACCCGCAAGCACCACGGCACCGAGGCGCGCCGCGATCAAAATTTATATCCCACGCGGCCGCCGATCTCGCGCGGCGGATTCACCACATAGTCGTCCGCCAGCCTGTCGAAATTATTGCCCGCGCTGATCTGCGTAGGCGGCACCAAGATGTCCTGTTTGTTGGCGAGATTGGTGATGTAACCCGTGAAATGCCACGCGTCGTGATTCACCGTGCTGGAAAAATTCACGATGCCGTAGGACGAGGATTGCTGCACGGTGGCATCCCCCAAGGTGGGGGCGAGCTGCATCTTGACCGCGGTCCGGTAGACGCCGTTCAACGACAGAGCGAGGTCGTAGTCCGGCGCCAACGGCACGTCATAGAGCAGCGCGGCGGTGACGCTGGTCTTGGGGCTGCCCGGCATCTGTTGGCCCGACTTGCCCGACAGCAAGCCGGGAATGACGGTGCCCGTGCCGTCGTCGGCCGGCAACGAGAAGTTGCTGGTGAGTTTCGCATCGGCGAACGAAAACCCCACCGAGTAATTCAGTCCGCGCACCGGCAACGGTCCGCTGGTCTCGAACTCGAAGCCCTTCGACACGGCGGTGTTGGCGTTGTACACGGCCAGATTGCCGGACGGCAGACTCGAGGAAATCTGCGGCTTGTCCCATTTGATGTAGAAGTAATCGATGGTATAGCTCAAGCCGTTGGCGAATCTGCCCTTCAAGCCCGCCTCGTAGTTGTTGGTCGTGTCGGGTTGATAGGTGGAGAGCAGCGGACTTTCCTTGAACGGTCCGGACAAGGGCACCGAGTTGGCGCCTCCACGCCTGAAGCCCTGTGACCAGAGCGCATACACGAAATGATCCGCCAGGTATTCGTAGGACGGATTGACCTTGCCCACCGTTTTGGACGCCGGCGCGCTGTGCGGCGTCGCCGGGATGTCGGTCGGGAACGTATAGTCCTGATACGACTGCGCATCGGTGAACTCTTGCGCGAAATGGCGCGCTCCGAAGGTGATCTGACCATGGGTCAAGAAATGGTAGGTGAGTTCACCGAACACCGATTTGTCCTGGAACTTTTGCGTGTCGATCTGCTGGAAGTTCACGTCGTTGTTGCCCACCAGGATGGGCGTGCCCAACTGCGCCGAGTATTCGGGCGAGCCGGGGATGGCGATGGTCCATGCACCGGTGCGTGTCTGCTTCTCATAGAACACGCCCAACACGTAATCGAATAAATTATCGGGTTTGCTGTCCGACACCAGGCGGACTTCCTGGGTGAAGGTGTGCGCGCGATCGGTGAACAACTCGTCGTACACGAAGCGTGGATTGGTGGGCGTGCCCGCGTAGTAAGGCAGATATGCACCGCCGTCGATGCCGGCAAGATCATAGGTGTTGTCCTGCAGCGTCGAGCCCGACGTGGTGTAGTACGAACTCGTCGAGGACAGCGTGGCGAAGCCCGCATCGTAGCTCAGGTCGAGACTGACCAGATTCGTATAGCGCGAATAGGGCTGATCGATTTGCGAGAATTCTTGGTAGTGGCCGCCGGCCGGCAAGGTGGTCTGCGGATCGAGAGGCGACACGCCGCCCGCAAAATCCGGATTTACCGTTGGCCCGCCGTCGCCCGCCACATTCGAGTGCAAAATGGCCAGTTCTGCACTGAAGCCCTGCAGCGGCTTCCATAACGCGGCCGCGCGCCCGGTGAAGGTCTTCTGAAAATTCCAATCGTCGCGACTGCCGTAGACACCGGGACTGCCGGTAGGGTCGGCCGGATCGGCCGGTTCCGGTATGCCGCTCAAACCGTCGTTCGAGCGCTTCAACAATCCGTATACGCTGACGTAGCCCGGTTCGTAAGCGTACTTCGCCGATGCACGAAGCGCCAACGTATCGGCCAGCGGAATGTTCACCATGCCTTTCACGGTGTAACTCGTGCCGTTCGAATGATCGAGCCGGCCGCCGCCCGCCTCGAACGAACCGGCGAAGGCGTTCACGTCGGGAGCGTTCGGAATGAGGCGCAAGGCCCCGCCCAGGGCGCCCGCGCCGTACAGGGTGCCTTGCGGTCCGCGCAACACCTCGACCTGCTTCAGATCGTCCAGCTGAAAATAGCCGTCGATGGGCGAGTTACCGATGTAGGTGCCGACCGGAGCTTGCTCGAAGGTGCGAAAGCCGCGCGTGGGTTCAGCCGTGGCATTGATGCCGCGAATGATGGGCGAGGTCGCCCCGGATAACCGGGCGCCAAAGTCGTACATGCTGAGGCCCGGGACGGTGTTCGCCAGCGAGGCCAGATCGGTGACGCCCGCCTGCGCGAGCTGGTCGGCGCTGATCACCGAGAGACTGTACGGTACCGCCTCGAGCACCTGTTCGCGGCGATTCGCCGTGACCGTGATTTCCTGCAGCGAATCCGCGCCGTTGCTGCTGTCGGCGAATGCCGGATGCGGCAGGCCGTAGAGCGCGAGAAACACCCCAGCGCCGACCGTGATCTTCCCGAAACGTTCGGACCCTGTATTCCCCATGTGATCTCTCCCTGTGCCAAACTCGTTCAAGACAAACAGCGACGGCCTCCGTGCAGGCGCATCGCGCATCCGACGCGGCGCGCGCCGCTCATAAATCCTTCACCAAGCGTAGGGCGTCGTAAATGGCCGCGTGCGTGTTACGCGCCGACACGGCATCGCCGATGCGGAACAGTTGAAAGGAGCCCGGCGCATCTGGGGCGGCGGTTTGCGGCTGACCGGACAACAATCGCGTATGGTCGAGCGCGCCCGCATTCTTGGACAAGGGCCGCAGCCCCCAGTACAGCTCGTCCACGGGCAAGGTGCCGTGATTGACGATGACTTGATCGACGAGTCGCGTCTTGCGCACGTTGCCGTAATCGCTGCCGACCACCGCGGCCAGCTGGCCGCCCTGGCGGCTCAACGATTCGAGCCGGAACGTCACCGTGAACGTGACGTCCCAGCGTTGCAGGCTGCGCATGTAGGGAACGAGATTCATGGCCATGACTTCCGGCGCGAAGGTGCGATCCGGCGTCATGATCTCCAGGCTAGCTCCCGAGGCGGCGATGATTTCCGCCGCCTGCAGCGCAGCGTGATCGCCGGCATCGTCGAATAACAACACCCGGGCGGCCGGCTTGACATGGCCCGACAGGATGTCCCACGTCGAGGCCACCCATTCGCCGCCCGCTTCGAGCACGTCGGTGTCGGGCAAGCCGCCGGTGGCGATGACGACGACGTCGGGCCGTTCCGCCACGACGTGCTCGGGTTCGGCCAGGGTATCGAAACGAAAGTCGACGCCGCGCTCGAGGCACTGCGCCACGCGCCAGTCGATGATGCCGAGCATGTCGCGCCGCCGCGGACTTTGTGCGGTGAGCCGCACCTGACCACCGGCCTTGCCGGTGGCCTCGAACACCACCACGTCATGGCCCCGTTCGGCGGCCACGCGCGCGGCTTCCAGCCCGCCCGGGCCCGCACCCACCACCACGATCTTGCGGCGGGTGGCCGCCGGCGCGATGACGTGCGGCATGGACAACTCGCGGCCGGTCGCGGCGTTGTGGATGCAGTACGCCTCGCCCCCCTGGTAGATCCGATCCAGGCAATAGTTCGCCCCGACGCACGGGCGTATCTGCGCTTCCTGACCCGCCATGATCTTGCGCACGATGTAAGGATCCGTCATGTGCGCCCGCGTCATGCCGATCATGTCGACCTTGCCGGTGGCGATGGCATGGCGCGCGGTCGCCACATCCGGAATCTTCGCGGCGTGAAAGGTCGGAAACTGCACGGCGGCGCGGATGTCGCCGGCAAAATCCAGGTGCGGCGAACTCTTCATGCCTTGAATGGGAATCAGGTCCGTCAAGCCAGGGTCGGTATCGATGTGGCCGCGCACGATGTTGAGGAAGTCGACCAAGCCGCTGTCCTTGAGGCGCCGCGAGATGCTCACGCCATCCTCCCGGTTCAAGCCGCCTGCGAGCGCTTCGTCACCGGTGTAGCGCACGCCCACGATGAACTCCGGGCCGATACGTTGCCGGATGGCCCCGAGCACCTCGAAGGTGAAGCGCAAGCGGTTGTCGAGCGAACCGCCGTAGGGTTCATCCAGCGTATTGGTGAGCGGCGACCAGAACTGTTCTAGGAGGTGGCCGTAGGCCTCCAGTTCGATTCCGTCGAGCCCCGCCGCCTGCATGCGTTCGGCCGCGTCGGCGTAATCTCGGATGATGCGCGCGATGTCCCAATCTTCCGCCTTCTTGGGAAAGGCGCGATGCGCGGCTTCGCGGTTGTGCGACGCCGACACCACGGGCAGCCAGTCCGCCTTGTCCCAGCGTGTGCGCCTCCCCAAGTGGGTCAGCTGAATCATCACGGCAGCGCCGTGCTCGTGGCATTCGTCGGTCAACTCCTTGAGCCATGGCACCACCTCGTCCTTGTACGCCAGCAGATTATTGAAGACCGGCGGACTGTCGCGGGAGACGGCGGCCGAACCGGCGGTCATGGTCAGCGCCACGCCGCCCTTGGCGCGTTCGACGTGGTAGGCCCGATAGCGTTGCTTCGGCATGCCGTCTTCGGGATACGCCGGCTCGTGCGACGTGGTGATGATCCGATTGCGCAGCGTCAGATGCTTGAGCTTGAACGGCTGCAGGAGGGGATCGCTCGACACGCTGTGGCTCCTGGACAAAAGGTGTTCAATCGAAACTAAGCCACCCTGTACAAGCATGTCAAGTTTGTGGACGATGCCGTACAGTCGCGTTCGGTCGACACGGGGTTGGTGCACTTGATTGGTACACGGGAGAACACATGGCGCGTTACGCAGGAGCTGCCTCACGCGGCCGCGGGTCGGCAGAAGGATGGCTGGCAGCCGCTTACGATGCGCTGGTCGAGGGCGGCGTCGAGCGGGTCAGGGTGGTGCCGCTCGCCGCAAAACTTGGTTTGTCGCGCACCAGTTTTTACTGGTTCTATAAAAATCGGGAGGCGCTGCTCGCCGCTTTGATCGAGCGCTGGCGCATCCAGAACACCGGCAATCTCATCGCGCGCACGGAACAGTATGCCGACAGCATCACCGAGGCGATCCTCAACGTGTTCGATTGCTGGCTCGATGCGGAACTGTTCGATTCACGGCTCGAGTTCGCCGTGCGCAGCTGGGCGCGGCAATCCGCGTCGGTAGCCGGGAACATCAAAGTCGCGGATGCGGCGCGCATCGAGGCGCTGCAACGGCTGTTTGTTCGTTACGGCTACGACGCGCACGCCGCCGACGTCCGTTCACGGACCATCTATTTGACGCAGATCGGCTACATCTCGATGCAGACGCACGAGGACCTGGCGACCCGCATGACACGAATCGGTAGCTACGTCGACATCTTCACGGGCAAGCCACCACACGATCGCGAACTGGACCGCTTCTTCGCGCGCAACGGCTACGTGGCTAAGCGTTCACGCGACTGCATTTGAGTTCCAACAAATATTCCAGCCACAACATGGCGCAGCGAATGTCGGCATCTTTCCGCGACTGGAATGCGGCCACCACCGTGTTGTTCTGGAAGCGGTCTCTGACGACGAAGAAATCATCCGCCGAGGTGGTGGTTTGGCTCACATCGTAACGCGCCCCATGTGATGGACTTGCCAGGTTTGCCGCACGTTGTTGGGTCACGCGAATTGCCTGTGTTCCATCGATCGAACCCCCGCTTGTTCTTGTAATCGACCCTGGCGAAGAGCGCAGTTTACGGATTGTCGTTCTTGAATCAACCCGCAAAGAACAAAAAATTTAAACATTAAGTCTCGTCGAAAGATTCGCCCACTCTTGACATGCGGATCGAGTGGCAGACACCCGATTGGTCTGCGCCAAAAACGGGCTGCGGATTTATTTTATGCGCCGAGAGTGCGCAGTCGCGCCGACAATCCGGACACCCGTTGCGTCCGCGTCTCGATCGCGCGGGTGAGCACGCCGGCATTCGCCACGATGCTCAAGCGCGCGCGTGCGCGCGTCACCGCGGTGTAGAGCAATTCGCGCGTGAGCACCCGGTTCTTTTCGGCGGGCAACACCAGCACGATCGCGTCGAATTCGGAGCCTTGCGATTTGTGCACCGTGATCGCGAACGCGGTTTCGTGTTGCGGAAGTCGCGCCGGCGCGATGCGGCGAAAGCCGCCGCTCTCGGCGGGAAACCACACCTGCGGCACGCCCTGCGCGTCGGGCATGACGATGCCGATGTCGCCGTTGAACAATTTCAGCACCGGATCGTTGCGCAGCACCATGATGGGGCGGCCCGCAAACCACTCGTCGCGCGGGCCGGGCTCCGCGGCCGCTTGCAGCGTCTGCCGAACATGAGCGCCGATCTGTCGATTGAGGGCGTTGACGCCCCAGGGTCCTTCGCGCACCGCACACAGCACGCGAAAGCGTTGGAACGCTGCGTGGATGGCGGTGGGACCCTCGGCGTCACCGCCGCCGCCCGCCATGGCGCTGCGTACGGCCTCGAGATAGGGCGCATAACCCTCGCGCACGGTGCGAACCACCGCCGCGGACGGCACGCTGCCGCCGTCGTCGAGCCACACGAGCGATTCATCGGCGGGCGCCGAGCAGCGCGCGAGCACCGCGGCGGCGTTGCCGTCGTTGATGTCCTGCGCCAGCAGCCCGATGGGGGAGTCGGCGGCGAACCGGTAGTTGCGCCGCAACCAGATCACGCGGTCCGCCAAGCCGGTCGTTTGCGCGCTCAATTCCGAGAACACGGCGCCGGATTCGACGGCAGCCAGCTGGTCCTTGTCGCCCAAGAGAATGATGCGGGCGGCGAGGGGTACGGCCTCGAGAAGGTGGACCGCGAGGGCGAGATCGAGCATCGAGGCTTCGTCGACGACCAGCACGTCCACGGACAGCGGGTTGCCGGCATGATGACGAAACTCGCCCTGCGCCAGGCTGCCGAGCAAACGGTGGATGGTGGAGGATCCCGTCGGCAGGCGGGCACGCACGGCATCGGGCAGATGGCTGGCGCGTTGCAGCATCACCTCGGTCATACGCGCGGCGGCTTTGCCGGTGGGCGCGGCGAGCGCGATGCGGCAGCCGGGCTCGGCCGTTAGCAGACCGGCGAGCAGATTGACCACGGTGGTGGTCTTGCCGGTGCCGGGTCCGCCGCTGATGAGGGTGAGCCGTCCGCGCAGCGCGGTGCCGGCGAAGTCGCCGGACCATTCCGTATTGCACGCCGCGAGCCGGCTCGCGAGCCGGCATTCGTAGTCGAAGTAGCGATGCAGATAGAGCCGCTCCTCGTCCACGATCAGCGGCAGCCCGGCGGGCGCTGCCGGGGTACCGACCACCTTCG
>CAZZXZ010000100.1:0-12731 GCA_964658135.1 uncultured Acetobacteraceae bacterium
GATACGAGCGGTGCGACCGGCGCAAGCGGTACGAGCGCGGGCGGCGTGGCGCCGATCGGGCGTCAGCTCGGCGCAGTAGCGCGGCGCGTTCGAGAGGGCCAGGGACTGACGCTGACCGATGTAGCGAATACGGCAGGCATCAGTGCGGGCATGTTGAGCCGATTGGAAACCGGTCACGTCACGCCGAGCTTGGAAACGCTGATCGCGCTGGCGGCAGCGCTCGGTGTGCGCCCGGCGGCTTTATTGCAGGAAATCGGCGGCGATGAGGAGGGCGCAGACCATGTGCCCGCTGGATCCGGCCTCGAAGTGGTGCGTCGCGGTACCCGGCGCGGTCATACGTATCAGTTGCTGGCGGCCCAGCGAGGACCGCGCAAGGCCTTCGAGCCCCTCTTGGTCACCTTGACGGACAAGAGCGAAGTGTTTCCCGGTTTTCAGCATCCCGGCACGGAGTTCATTTATATTCTCGCCGGAACGTTGACCTATCGCCACGGCGGCAACAGCTACGCGTTGGCCGCGGGCGACTCGCTGAGTTTCCGCGGCGACGTTCCGCACGGTCCCGAAACATTGGGGAAAATCCCCATCCGGATGTTGTCCATCATCATGTACGACGAGCGTGGCTAGCGTTGCTTACCGAGGGATGGAAGCCGTGCCATCGCTTCGAAGTCGCCCAAGTCGCGATCGTTGCGGACATAAAGACGGCTGGCATCGCGCCGAGGCTGAAAATCCCACGACGTGTAGCGCCCCTGGCGCAGCGCAGCGTCGACTAGGAGGCGCCGCTGCTGGCTGGCGATGACCGCCGCCTCTAGCGCCGACAGATCCCAGCGTCCGGCGATTTCCGCAAGCAGGAGTTGGCGGCGGGTGGCATGTTGCGGCAGTGAAGCCAAATTCTCCCGCTCGTCGGGATCGACTCGCAAATCGTAGAGCTGGTCCGGATCCGCGGGAGAGTGCACGAACTTGTAATGGCCGCGTTTGATCATCACCACCGGTGCGATCGCTCCCTCGGCCAGATATTCTCCGATGACTTCATCGCGGCCGGGCGCACCCTCGAGTTGCGGCACCAAGCTCGCGCCATCGAGCGCAGTTGCGTACGCAGCCGGCTGGGTACCCGCGAGTTCGCACAGGGTGGGCAACATATCCACCAGCGATGCGGATTCCGCCACGCGCCGCGCGGCAAACCGGTGCGGTGCATGCACGATGAGCGGAATGCGGCAGGCGGGCTCGAAAAAATTCATCTTGTACCACAGTCCGCGCTCGCCCAGCATGTCGCCATGATCGGCGAGCAACACGACGATGGTGTTGTCCGCGAAGCCCGCGGCGGCGAGCGCCCCCCGCATGATTCCGATTTGATCGTCGACATACGAGACGGCGCCATAATAGGCCCGCCGAGCGGCGCGAGTCTGCGTCGCGTCCACCGGCAATAAATCCAGACCGCAGACGTGCCGCAGACGTTGCGAATGCGGGTCCGCTTGCACCGCTTCGAACGGCACTCTCGGCATGTCGATGGCGACGTCGGCATAGCGGTCCCAGTAAGCTTGCGGTATCGCATACGGGTCGTGCGGATGAGTCATCGAGGCCACCAGGCAGAAGGGACGCCGATCGGTGCTGCGCGCCAGGTCGAAGAGCTTCTGCCGTGCATTGAAAATCGTCTCGTCGTCGTAGTCGAGTTGATTGGTGCGGGAACACGGCCCCGCTTGGGTCACCGATTCCATGCTGTGATACCAACTCGGCCGCTCCTCGAAGCGGGTCCAGTCCGGCGTCCAGCCGAAGTCGGCCGGATAGATATCCGTGGTCAACCGTTCCTCGAACCCATGCAACTGGTCCGCGCCGCAAAAATGCATCTTACCGCTCAAGACCGTTTGATAGCCGCCGCGGCGCAGGTAGTGCGCGAAGGTGGGCACCTGCGCCGGGAATTCCGCCGCGTTATCGTAAGCTCCGATGGCCGAGACCTGCCGTCCGGCCAGAAAGGAGAAGCGCGAGGGCGCGCACAAGGGGCTGTTGCAGTAGAACGATTCGAATACCACGCCGGCCGCGGCCAGTGCATCGATGTGCGGAGTCCTCGCGACCTGATTGCCGTAGGCCGGCAACACGCGGGCAGTCAACTGGTCGGCCATTAAAATCAGAAAGTTCGGACGGTCGGACATGGGCTTCTCCAGATTGGCTGATTATCGATGGGGGCGTCTGGTTGCGGCACGGGCTAGCCGTCGCAAGCCCTGGAGATCCGCCTTGTCCAAAAACGCGCGCTTCGGAATCGCATGAAAATCGCCAGGTCCCTGCACCAGCAACACGAGGCGATCGTTTTCCTTAAAGGCCTCGAGTTCCGACCATAAGATGCGTTCCGATGCAGCCGCCGTCGGATGAATCGTCACGCCGTCGGCGTCCCACGAGGCCGCAGTGGGCTGCCGCAACGTGGCGTTACGGTGAAATGTCACGATGGCTGCCTCGCGTAGCTTACCGATTTGAATGAGCCGGAAGCCGCCCAGACCCGCGGTGAGCCCGATCAGCAGGGGCAGAATGGCGAAGCGCCAGGGAGATACCGACCACGCGAGCAGCCCAATGACGGCCACGGCAAAGCAGCTCATTTCGAATCCTGGACGGATACCGATGGCGAGCAGCCGCGCCGATGTGACGTCCTCGGGCGTCAGCGTGTAGTCGAGCACCATACCGTTCGAGCGCGCGCCGTGACGGCGTTGCCGACCGCTTCTCGACCTGCGCAGAACAGAACCCCGCTCCAGCAAAGCGCGTTTGCGGGCAACGAATAACGTGACACGATGAATTTCTCCTCGGCTGGGCCGGAAGCTTAGCGAACCTTGCGATTGCGCGGGGTGTTTTGCGCGTCGGTGTGCCCGTCAGTTACGATGCCCCATGGCAAAAAAGCGGGAACCGGTCGACGACGTGCTGGATGCGATCGTCTGGATGAGGCGTAAGTCGAAAAAGCGCGAGGCCGTCGACGACTTCATCGACGCACTCTTTACCATGCGCCGTAAGACGGCGAAAAAGGTCAAAAAAACCAAACATGCCAAAACCAAACAGGCCGCGCAGCCGATACGAAAGGAGGCCAAGCGAACAAAAAAGGACAAAGTGCCGCCCTCGGCCAAAAGCAGCTGACGACGCAGCTGAGGGCACGGCCGGCGCCACATAAAGACGCCGCTTACGGCACGATCATGTTGGTGTGGGCGCTCGCCGTGCTGCCAGGCATGGATTCGATCGCCAAAATTTTATCTGGGCATCTTCCGATCTTGGAAATCGTCTCGGCCCGGTACGTTTTTTTCGCCCTGTCGGTGGTGCCGGTGGCTTGGCGATACCATGGACTCAGCGCCTGCGTACCGACCAGGCCCGGCCTTCAGCTCGTCCGCGGTGCTTTGCTGGCCATCTCGGCACTGACTTTTTTTTGCGCCATTGCGCGCATGCCGCTGGCGGATGCGTTGGCCATTTATTTCATCTACCCGTTCATGATCCTGGTGATTTCGCAACTATGTTTGGGTGAAAAAATCCGGCGGCGGCAATGGCTGCTGGTGGCGCTGGGCTTCTGCGGCGCGCTGCTGATCGCGCAGCCTTCCGCGGCGGGCATCTCGCCGGGTGCGCCGTTCGCGCTGACGTCCGGAGTCGCTTATGCCGCCGCGTTGATCATCACCCGGCGCGTCGCACCGCATGACCCACCCTTGGTGACGACGGCCATTTCAGCGCTCGTGGGTGCGCTCATTTATCTGTGTTTTCTACCGTTCGTATGGCAGGCGCCGCGGCGCGACGATTGGGCTTTGATGGCGGCGATGGGCGTGATCGCGGCGATCGGGCATTTACTGGTGGCGGCCGCTCATCGGCGCGCGAGCGCATCGCATCTGGCGCCGTACGGCTACCTCGAGATCATCTCAGCCGTGCTCTGCGGGCTGCTGTTGTTCGGCGATTGGCCAAAACCCGTGGTATGGACCGGCATCGTCCTGATCGTTGCGAGCGGGATGGGCGCGACGTGGCGCGGATCGGATGGCCAAGGGAGGTGACTCGCGCATGCGACGCCTGTCGACGCCGCCGGGCGCGCCCTCGAGCGTTACACGATACGCAATGCAATTTGCTCACGCGTTTGCCGGTCAGGCCATTTAGGCCAAAGAACGATCCTTGCTGCGCAATTTCTGGCTGTTTGGAGGTTTTCGTTCGGCAGCGGTCGCGGGCACGGTCGCGGGCGTGTGCTTCGCAGGTTCTTTGACCCGAATGACCGGGACCGCACCATAGCGGCCTCGTAGATACCCCTTGCCGATCAGTTCATGCTTGCGCGGGGGCAGGGCCGAGCGCCACATCGGCGTCAACGTGCTGGAGTCGTTCTCATCGAGCGCCATCAACCAAATTTCATCGCGGCGCAACACGTTGACATCCATGAGGGTGGTGTTGTGACTGGTGAGCAGCAGCTGCGCGCCGCGCTTGGACGTCTGCGGATCGTTGATAAGTTGCAGCAGGTATCTCGCCACCAATGGGTGCAGGCTCAAATCGAATTCGTCGATGAGCAGAAACTTCCCCTGTTCGATCGCGGCGAGCAGCGGACCGAATAGCCCCGCCAATCGCTGTGTGCCGGCCGACTCATCGGTGGCCTGCAGCCAGACGAGCGTATTGGCGCGCACATGGGAGAACTCGACCGTCGACCGGTCGGCCGGTCCGCGTGCCTTGCGATGGGGTACGAACCAAGAATTCGGCGACTCGGGTAGGGCCTCGGGCTCCGGCACGCGGACATCGTTGACTCGAATGTCCGCCGCGCGCAAAAACTCCAGCATGCGTTTTTTAAACGAGGCGTCCTGAATAGAGGCAGCGACGCGATTGAGATTGGTGAGTTCGGCGGGAAACACCAGTTCGATACCGTGTTCGAACCAGTGAAACAACGGCCCCAGTTGCTCCGCGTTCAACTGCGCGGCGGTGGTGAGAAACAGCGCCTTGGCACGGGTGGCATCGCGCCACATGGCCCGCGGACCGGTGAAATTTTGCGAGAAGGGCGCCCAGACGTCGCCTTCGACCTCCCCCTCGTGCGTGCGCTCGAACCAACGCTGGGATTTTCCGGTGCAGTACACCAACAAGCGCTCGGTACGAATTCCCCGCGAGTCGTAGGAGAAACCATAGCGATAGCGAATCTTGTCGAGCAGCACATCGACTTCGAATTCCGTGGCGTCTTGGCGTCCGGCCGCGAAGCGGAACGGCACATGGCGTTCGGCAAATTCCGTGTCCGAAAAAATGGTCGAGTGCAGGATGAGATCGCGCATCGTGGCAAAGGCACCGATGAGGTTGGTCTTGCCGCTGCCGTTCGGTCCGAAAATGACGGCAGACTTCGACAGCCTGCGTACGGACTTCATACCGGTCGCGACACAATGAGTGTCGGCGTGACTATTGTCGGACGACGTGGAAAACGAAAACGTTTGCTCGTCCGCAAAAGATTTGAAGTTACGAACTTTGAAACCGATCAGCATGTCGATCCTCCCTGCACGAGTCATGATTGTTGTTAATCGGGTCAATTACGCTGACTGCGCCCGTACTGTTCCTTAGTTGCCAGTAGGTTAGCACTAACGCCCGAAATATAAATAAACAAATGTTGCAATACACACGTCCGCATGCTGCGGGTGTCGAAGCCGCTGACGAGACCGGGCGCGGTTTCAATCAACGGACCGCCGACGGAATCGACGCAGGAAGCGCATGTTTGCAGTGCATCATTCCGGCGTCGCCGTCGACGTCAATCGCCACCCGGTTACCGCCTTTTTTCTTCGCCCTTCTGCAGACTCTGCGGGCCGCGGCGAGCCCCGTACCGAGCGCTACGCGCGGCACCGGTTGACCGCTGCTTAGCTGCACGATGCCGCAGCTCATCGACAAGGCCATGCCCTTGCCGGAGCCCACCGCGCAGGCGGCCGCAGACCGCAAAATCTCGCGGGCGCGGCGGGTGGCCTGCTCGGCATCGTGCTGCGGAAGGTAGACGACGAAGCTGTCCCCACCAATGCGGCTGGTGATGGCATCCGGCGGCAATGCAGGTGCGCGCAACAGCTCGGCAATCCGGACGATTGCCTCATCGCCGAAGGCGAAACCCAAAACGTCGTTGATGACCTGCAAACGGTCCAGATCGAAATACAGCAATGCGTGGGTATCTTGCGGTGCGGCGGTCTGCGACGCCCGCTCAACGTCCTGAGCGAACGCGTGCCGGGTCAGCAAACCCGTGGCTAGATCGTATTGGCTCTCGAGCAACACGCCCATTTGATGGCCAACGTGTCGGCCTAAAAACAGTTGGCGCCGGCCGAAACCGGGGAGCGACGCGCTCTTCATGAGGACCAGGCAACCGATTACCTTGCTTTTATGCGGCTCGATCGGCAACAGCAGCACCTTGAGTGGTGGCATGTCGATGCCCGCCGCCACTTTGTTTGCTATCAGCGGCTGTTTGCGGCGCTGCACGAAATTGAGGAAATACGGTTTGCACCGTTCGAACATCCCGATGCATCGAACATCGGTGCGCGCCACGGACGAGTAGGTCAAGTCGAGTGCGTGACCGGGGACCATGACGGCGCCGCCGCATGCGCGCATACGTTCCACGGCGGCACTCAGGAGCTGACTGATCGCGCGTGGGTCGCTCGAATTGGAATGCAGATTTTCGGTGAGACCGAAAAGCCATTCCAGCTCTTCGGCGCGCTCCGACAGGGTCGCCACCGGCAGCGCCTTATGCACCGGCTGACCGAGTTCCCGCATCAGACAGTCGACTAACGGAGCGGCTGCGCTCGCCAGGTCGCTCGAGATGCGACTTTCAGGAACCGTTTGGTCGCAGCGCACATGAACCACAAAGACGCTGACTGCCTTGGAATGCATGACGATGGGTACGGCGACCGCGACGAGCGTTTCGCTCAGCCGAGCCGCTTGCGGACGCCGCGCGTGAGCGTGAATGATGCTCCGCACCAGCGCCACCGTAGAATCGAGGTTGCGATCGGCACCGCGGGTCCAAACCATCTCCCCGTCGGCACCGTAAAAACTTAGGTGCAGCGCTTTCGGCAACAGGCGCTCTGCGAGATCGCCGTACGAAGAAAAGAGTTGCTTGTCGTGGCTCATGCCTTTGCTGCGCAACGGTGCGACCATCGGCGTTGCCCTTCGTCGTTGACTTTGTGCTCCGATCCTAGCCAGTTAGTCGCGTGCGCCGTGCGTCCCTGGTTCACGTTATGTCGGCGCTGCGTCACAGCAAAGACACCGACGGTGTCGCATGGAATCGCCGCAGCACGCGGCTAACGTGCGTCTCGTCGCAAATAAAATGATTTCGTCAATTCGATGCATGAATCGAAAAATTGCAGACATTTGCAAAACGATCCGGCAAACGACCGAGCCAATGTCGGAACGACGTGGGAGCGCCGAGTTCCATAAAAAAGATCTCGTCGACGAGCGGCGCCGACGCGTGTAAATGCCGCAGACATTTGGTATTCATTGAGCGTGATGAACGGAACTCAATGTAAAAGGGGTGGGGCAATGAAGGTACGTGAGCCGGTCTATTCTGCGGAAGTCGAGAAGCTGCTCGAACAGAGAGAGATCGATGTCGAGTGTTGGAAATGCGGTCACCAAGCGCCCTTGACGCTGCTTTGGATCAGCACGCATCGGGACATGTGCTGCGCCGAGTGCGGTACGCTCATCATCCTGAACACCAGTCGATTACAGGGCGAAGTGGCGCGTCTGCGGCGGCAGTTGGGGGCGCTGCATGCTCAGATGAGCGGTGTGCTGACCGCCGCCGAAAAGATTTCTCGCCGCGCGCCCCGCCCGACCGAGCTCAAGCCCCAATTTAAATTGGCGCTTGCAAAATCGCATCCCGACAAGTTGAGCGGTTGCGTGAGCGCGGTGACGACCGGTCGGCGGCATCGTCCCTAGCGGTTCTCAACCGAGCTGCTGCGCGTCGAAGGCCGCCAGCAGCGCGTGCTGCGATCCGCGTCCTATCAGCAGACACTTGGTCAGCGCGTCGGCAACGGCGGCAGTCGGTGCGCGCACCGTCGCCCGGCCCGACACCACGCGCTGTGGATCGCCCGCGTCGTAGTAACCTCGGTGTTCCGCGGGGCGCTCCCGGCCGTCCACGTCGCTGGTCGCAAGAGCGGCATTGTGCAGAGCGACCATCGTCAACCGGCCGTCGCGGTTGCGATACGCGACGTCCTGCGCGCATTCGCCATATAGCGCTAGGTCGCCGCCGGCGTTGACCAACCCGGCCGAGCAGCCCGCTCGCTTGAGCGCCTCGATGGCTCGATCTACGGCAAACCCCTTGCCGATTCCGCCAAGATCCAAATGCACAGGCGCATGCGGCACCACTCGAGGCGATCGCCCGGCGCGCCCGGGCAGCAACTCCAGATCGGCCAGTGTTCCCGGGCCGTTCGGCACGCACGGATCGAAAACGCCCGCCGACAGTCGATGCAGCCGTTGACACAATTCAAGTATGGTCCACGTCCAGACGTGGACCGTGAGCGTGCTTTTCGGAACCGCCGCATTGATGGCCGCGACGTCGCTGCCTTCGCGCATCGGGTGCATCAGCGTCTCGACCAACGCCACCGCTTCGTACGCCGTCGCCACACCGCGTGCACGACACTGAGCCTGGTCGCTTTCGGCCTCCACAGACACGAAAGTCCCCAGCCCGATACGGAGCCTCGAAGTGACACACGCTACATTCGACATCTGCTGCACGGACTGTTCGGTTGCTATCGACCGAATACTAAATGATAATCATTCCCATTCGTATACTGTTGAAGCGCCATGGACCCACGATATCTGATTCCCGGACTGTTGCTAGCCTCGGCGCTGCCCATTGCCGTGGTCAGGGCCGCCGACTACATGGACGTCGATCAGGCACAGAAACTAGTGTTTCCCGACGCCGATGCGTTCCAAGAGCTGGTCGTCCAACAGAGCCCCGCTCAACTGCAGGCGATTTTGAACGTGGCGGGACCGCAACCGCCGCATGGCACCATTCGCATCTGGACGGCGACGCGCGGCGGCGTCGTGATAGGTCATTTCTTCGTCGATGAAGTCATCGGCCGGCAAAGCCTCATCACGTATGCGCTCGGCATTGATGCCGCCGGCGCCATTCGTGACCTTGAAATTATTG
This sequence comes from uncultured Acetobacteraceae bacterium, assembly GCA_964658135.1. Lineage (GTDB taxonomy): Bacteria > Pseudomonadota > Gammaproteobacteria > Steroidobacterales > Steroidobacteraceae > Bog-1198. The sequence goes on from CAZZXZ010000100.1 coordinate 9,071, forward strand.
CGTATCGCGAAAGTCACGGCGGCGAAGTGCGTAATCCCGGGTGGCGTGGGCAATTCGTCCATCGCAGCCAGCTCGAGCAGTTGCAGTTCCGCAGCGACATCAAGAACATTTCCGGAGCGACCCTATCGTCGGAGCACGTGACGCAGGGAGTCCGATGGCTGATGGCCATCTGGCAGGCGGCGCTGCGGCCTGCCCATGCTGCGGCCTGAAGAGCGCACGCGGTGCCGGTTCGCATGCCACTGCGTAAACGCACGGCGATTTTCCTGGTGCTCGGTGGCCTGTGGCTGACGGGATGTCTTTGGTTGGTGCTCGATCAGTTTTTTACGCGCCGCGGTCAGTTCGGGCCGCTTGCGCATCCGTGGCAGGCGCCTTTGCTGCTGTTGCACGGCATCCTCGCCATCGCCGCCATGTACTTGCTCGGCTGGGTGAGCGCGCGTCACGTGCTGCGCTGGTGGCCGGGCGGTCTGCGGCGGGTCAGCGGTGCGACCTTGAGCGTGTTTCTCATGCTCTTGGTGGCAAGCGGTTTCGCGTTGTTCTTCCTCAGTGACGATCGCTGGCAGCACGGGGCTGCCGTGACGCACGACGTCCTAGGCATAGGCGTGACGGCGGCCGGAATTCAACATTGGTTTTTCGCGAGACAGCGCGACATACGCAGGGCCGCCTCACGGCCTTGGTAATAACCCTGTATCACGTTGCCTCGAGCGAAGCCCAAACTTTCGTAAAATGCGCATGCCGTGTCGTTCTGCGTGCGCAATTCCAGATTGATGCGAAACACCCCGGCTTCGACGGCGGTCGCGGTCAGCCAATCGATGAGTTGCCGTCCGAGACCCCGCCGGCGATATTCCGGCGCCACGGCCAGCAAGTTCAAGTGCGCGATCTCATCGCCGAAGTGCATGATGGCAAATCCGCCGATACGGCGATCGCGGCGCGCCACCACCACTGAAGAGTCGGCGCCGGAAATGAAATTTTGCACGCGTGCCGGATGCCATGACCACGGCAGGCCCTGTTCGATCAAATCGCGCGACATTTCTGCGATCTCGATGGCGTCGTCCTGGTCTGCGAGCGCAAGGCTCGCGAGCACGGACATGGGCTAGGGCGCCCCAGTCTTGATCGGGGAGGCCGGCCGGGGCACCGGACCTTGCGGCAGCGGCGGGAGCAGCTTCATCAATTCGGCAACGCCTCGTTCCAATTGGGGGTCATGACCTTTCGACACCTCGATCGGATCCTGTTCGACCACGATGTCGGGATCGACACCATGGCCTTCGATGATCCAGCGGCCTGCGGCATCGGCCGTGCCGAACTCTGGCACAAAAACGGTTCCGCCGTCGAGCAGTGGTCCATGATCCGTGATGCCGACCACACCGCCCCAGGTCCGTTTGCCGACGAGCGTACCGAGCTTCCACTCCCGAAAAGCATTCGCAAAGAGGTCGCCGTCCGATGCCGTGTCCTCGTTGACGAGCGCCACCTTGGGACCGGCTTGCGCGACGCTCGGATAGGTATCGGCGACGTCGCGATTGCGTGCAAAGCGCAGGCCATGCACCGTGCGTGCCAGTCGCTCAATGACCATCTCGGAAATGTTGCCGCCGGCGTTATCGCGCACATCGACCAGCAACCCCTCTTTGCGGACCTGGGGATACCACCATTTGATGAACTCGCGCAGGCCTGACTCCCCCATGTCGGGAAGATGAACGTATCCCAACCGGCCGTGGCTCAACGCAGCAACGCGTGCGCGGTTCGCGGCGGACCAGGCGAGATAAAGCAAGGCGGTCTCGCTGCCGAGCGGTTCGTATCTGATAGTGCGCGCCGCTTTCCCATCCGCGGTGGCCGCGACCCGCCATTCCACCGGTTCACCGGCCGGTGCCTGCAGCAACTCGTAGGGATCGGTCCCCGCCGTCAAGTCACGGCCGTTGATGGCGAGCACGTAGTCGCCGACGTGGACGTCGACGCCGACTTCCGTGAGCGGCGATCGATACCGAGGCTCCTCGTTCTGTCCGCCGAGAAGCATCGCGATCCGATAGCGGCCTGACGCTGCATCGAGAGCGAAGCGCGCGCCCGGCAAGGCGACGAACGGCCGTTTCGGCAGCCCCAGATCGCCGCCCTGGATATAGGCGTGTTGCACCACGAGTTCTGAAATCATGTCGGCGATCACGTGGTTAAGATCGGCGCGGTGGCCCACCGAGTCCACCAGTGACTCATACTGCGTGCGCAGCTTGCGCCAATCGTAACCATGCATGTTGGCGACGTAGAAAAAATCCCGATACCGCCGCCAGACCTCCGTGAAGATTTCGTGCCATTCCTCGGTGGGTATCCGCGTGGTCAAGAGTCCCGCCAGCGAGACGGTTTTCGGGTCGTCCGATTTGCCGACTTCGTAGTACTTGAAGTCTTTAGCGGACAGCTGTGCGAGGACGTGTTTGCCGTCGTCGGTGGGTGACCATGCAATGACGTCGTCAACCACGCTTTTTGCTTCGCGATCCTTGATGGAGTAGGCCATGACGCTGGATTTCTCGGCCGCGTCGCGTCCGTAATAAGACGGCCCGCTTTGCCGGTAGAGCAGACTGTCATCCGTGACGTATAGATCGCTCAAGTCGTCGGCCTCGACGGGCACGCGAATGGTGCGCTCGACGATGCCGTCGAAATCGATGAAGACGTTGACCTTGGACCTGGGCTTATCCTTATCCTCGTCTTGATCCGCCGTCTTTTTTGCATCGCCAGGCTCGTCGTCGCGAACCCCGTACGGATTTTTTACGCCACCGTGTAGGGCGATCGCAAAGATGCCGGTCCGCCGATCCGTGGCGAAATCGAATTCGCTGGCGCTGAGCAGCGGCTGGTAGTCGCGGGTACTCAGAAAATAAAGAAGCTCGCCATCCGGAGCCCATGCCGGTGCCTGCGAATTGACGTAGTCGGGCGTGACTCGGTGCGACACGCCGGTGCGCACCGACCACACATAGATGCTGGAAAAACCGTTATCGCCTGTCAACGAATAGCCGAGAAAACGGCCGTCCGGCGACCAACGGTAATCGAGCGCCAGCTCCTCGGGATCCTTGGCCACGGTGATTTTATGCTTGGTTGCGAGGTCGACGACGGACAGTCGCCCGCTCTGATCGGCGATCGCGATTCGTCGGTCGTCGGTCGACCAGCGGGGAGCTGAATAGCGTCCCGTGGAACCCGCGGTCACCGCCTCGGCGGCTGCGCCGCCGGACTGTTCCTGGATGTAGAGCTCCTCCTCGCCGCTGCGATCGGATACGTAGGCCAGGCGCTTGCCGTCGCTCGACCAGGCAACTTCGCGGTCGTGCGCGGTCGAGGAGTGAGTCAAGTTGCGGGTGACGCCGTTTTCGATCGGCACCGAGAACACGTCGCCGCGCGCAACGATCGCCACTCGCTCGCCACCGGGGCTCACGACCTGACTTTCGATGTTGTCGGCCGCATCGACGGGCTGCGGTCTGGAGGTGGTGGCATCGGTCGGTACCGTGATCGACAGCGCACGATCGTGGCCGTCGCGCGTATCGTAAACATGGAGTTCGCCATCCAGCTCGTAGACGATCTGGCCCTGCGCGTCGGCACTCGGCCAGCGGACGTCGCGCGTATCGTAATGCGTGATCTGGTCGGTGCGGCGGCTGCTCACCTCGTAGCGATACAGGTTGAACGTACCGGTGCGGTCGGA
>CAZZXZ010000101.1:0-12679 GCA_964658135.1 uncultured Acetobacteraceae bacterium
TTCAAGGACCGTGAGGTCTTCATATAGTCCGAAGCGCTGCGGCATGTAACCGATTTGGGCGCGGTCGGCGCGCAAGGCGGGCAAACCCAGCACCGTGACCTCGCCCGCCTCGGGCTCGATGAGGCCGGCCAGAATGCGGATCATCGTGGTCTTGCCGGCTCCATCGGGACCCACGAGGCCGGTCATGCAGCTCGCGTCGATCTGCAGATCCACCGCGTCGAGCGCCAGCGCGCCGCCGGAAGCGAAACGTTTCGTGACGCCCCGTGCGGTGACCACGACCTCGGCCATCTCAATCGGTCTGCGCGGGACGTGCCGCGGGAATATGCACCGTGACCGGCTGGCCCTGCCGCAAGCCCTCGTCCGGATCCTCAATGACGAGACGCAGGCGGTAGACCAGATCCGTGCGCAAGTCCCGTGTCTGCACGGTCTTCGGGGTAAATTCCGCGGTGGGCGCGATATAGCCGATGGTGCCGTGATACAGACGCGCCGTGCCGTCGGTACTCACCTCGACCGCCATGCCCGCCGATATGCGGCCGAGATCCCCCTCATCGACGTACGCTCGGATGCGCATGGGTCGATCGATGGTCAGCGTGAGCACGGTCTCGCCGGCTTGGACGATCGCGCCCGGCTCGCGGGCCCGCGTCAAGATGACTCCGGCATTCGGCGCGTACAGAGAGGAGTCGGCGATATCGGTGAGTTCCTTGGCATGTTGCGCGACGGCCTGTGCGAACTGCGCCTGCGCCGCCGCGATATCCTCGCGGCGCGCACCGGCCCGTTGCAGTGAGACGGACTGCTCGGCACCCTGAACCTGGGCCGCGGCCGCAAAGAATTGCGCGCGGGTGGCGTCGAACACCGACTGGCTGATCGCGCCGCTCGCCACCAACGCGGTGCGCCGATCGAGATCCTCCTTCGCCTTGACCCATTGCGCGCGCAGTTCGGCGAGCTTCGCCTCGGCCTGACCGATATCCTGCGGCCGGTTGCCGTGACGCTGCTTGTCGCGCTGCGCCGCCGCCGCCGCGATCTGAGCTTGGTCCACGGCGAGTTGATCTTTCAAGGGCTGGGTGTCGAGTGCTGCCAAGATCGCGCCGGCCGCCACCCGCGCGCCTTCCTCGACCGGCATGGCCGCGATTCGGCCGCTCATCCGAAAGCCCAGATCGACCTGCCGGATGTCGACGTTGCCGCTCAGCGCCAGCACCTTGGCAACGGGCGTCGCAAACACACCAAAACCGCGCGTCACGAGCCCGGCAATCGCCAACGCGACGAGGCCTGCGAACAACACGATGCGCGTGCGTCGAGTCACGGGTGCGCGCCCTCTTCCAAAGCGGTCAATATGGCTTTCGATTGCGCGAGCACCGCGCCGCGCACCGCTTCGGTTTCCAAAGCGCCCACCGACTCCCAACCCGTTGTGCGCAGCAGGACGGCGCGGCCGAATCGGAAGACGAAGACCTGCCCCAGCAGCGCGAGGGCGCGAATGCGCATCTCCTCTTGGCCTAGCACGCCACCGGCGATGCGCTGCAACGAGTCGCCTACCAAGGTAAGGACGCGTCGCATCGTCCCTTCGTAAAGAATCTCGAAGGCCGGGGTCGGGTTCATCTGCTCGCGAACCACGAAGCCGGCCAACGGGGCAACTTCGTCGCTGGTCATGACCGTCACGAAGCCACCCACGATGGCCAGAATGGCAGCCCGTGCGCCGGCCGTTCCACCCGGATCCGTGGTGCTCGATTCGGCGCGTGCCAACACCGGTGCGATCCGTTCGTTCATGTGCTGGGCGATATGCTTCGCACAGGCCAGATACAGGCCTTCCTTGCCGCCGAAATGATACGTGATCGCCGACATTTGCAGCCCGGCCGCATCGGCAATGGCGCGGGTGCCAACGGCGTTCATGCCGTCGCGGCCGAACTGCGCGATGGCCACTTCGATCAAATGCGCATCGGTAGCACGGCGTGTCATGAGAGCTTTATCATTCATTCGAACGAATAAATGAATAAGGGAAAGTACGTAGCCGAAGGGCTTAACCGCGCACTCGACTCATCGCCATGGCGAAGGGCCTGCTTAAAGGTCTATGGTGCCCGCGCTCAACTTGCGGTTGCGCTCCGCAATCTCGGCCTCGTCGGATGGGAACATCAGCGCCATGCCGAAGCTGACCGCCTTCTCTTGCACCTCCTCGACGAAGGGGCGTAGCTCGTAGTGGTATTCTCGGAAGGCGGCGGCGTGGTCGACACCGTGACGCTGCAAGGCGTCCGCCAGCCTCGCTGCTCCGATGATTGCCATCGAGCCGCCCATGCCAGCCACCGGCGACACGCAATAACCGGCGTCACCCACCAGCGCGACCCGCCCCGTCGACCAAGACGGCATCCTGATCTGGTTTACCTTGTCGAAATAGAATTCGTCGTCCGCATCCACATGGTCGAGCATGGCCGGCACTTTCCAGCCGATCCCGTCGAAGCGGTCGTGGAGCATACGGCGCTGTTGCGCCCGATCTCGATAGTCATAGTCGATTTCGCGCTCGGTGCGGAAAGCGAAGGCGATGTCGGTTTGGTTGTCGTAGCCGTTCAGCAGCGCCGTCCGGCCCGGCACGCTGAATATCTGCGACGTATTGGCGGGTAGCAGCGCCGTGATCGGCACGACCTTGATGAAGAAATAGCCGCCCATGAAATGAGAGAAGTCCTCGGTGTCTCCAAACGCGAGGCGCCGCGTGTTGGAGCGGTTTCCATCGCATCCGAACACCAGCGCATAACTGCGCCGGGAACCGTCGCTCAACGTCACCGCAACATCGTCCAGTCCGTTCTCCAGCTGCTTGATCGACCGGCCGAACATGACCTGCGCCGACCTCTCAACGGAGGCGAACATAATTTCCAACAGGTCGTCGCGGTGTATCTCGTACTTCTCGTTCGGCGCATCGTCCGGGCCGGAGTGGCCCGCCAACACGCCAACCGTACGGTCATCGGCGTCCTTGAACTCGAGTCTGCGAGGAGGAAGCGCTTTCGCGCGGACGGCATCGATCATTCCCATCCCGGCGAGGATGCCAATCGTGTCTCCTTCGATGTCTACGGGTGTCCCGCCCTTTCGAAGTCCGCTCGCGATTTCGATCACGGTCACGCGGTAACCGAGCCGGTTCATCCAATACGCCGTGGCGAGGCCGGCGAAGCTCGCACCGCTGACCAGCACTGCGACGCCCTTCATCCGGGCGGATTCGAGCGCAGCCACTCGTCGATCGCGGGGATACCGTGCGCGCGGATGCGGGCATTCAACTCGATTTCCGCCACCGCGGATTCGACGTCACGTCCCGCCGCGGGCGGTAGATGCGCGGCCGCATAGTCACGAAGTTCCGTACACCGGCGGACGTCCGTGGAGTATTCGGGAAGCAGCGGCAGCAGGTACATCCGGGTTGACCGGTCCATGGGAAAATTGGGTGTATCCACATGGGCCAACGCGAAGCTCCAAGTGGCGTCGGGATGATTGACCGAGACTCGATCCCACAGGTTGGCGATGGTACCGGCCGGGGCTTCGGGCCCGATGGTGAGTGCCAAAACCTGCTGGGCGAGTTCGGGATCGGCCACCGCGGACAGGTCTTCGAGAAACTCCTGTTTCTCGAGGGGATCTTTTAAAGCGGTCAATTCGTTCACCAAGCCCCGGAAGACCGGTCCGTCGGCGGTCGAGGCGAGGATTCGGCGTGCCATGCGACGGGTCTCCGGCGATCCAGCGGCGGCGCCCCCGGCCGCTGCGGCATAACTGCTGCGTGCTTGGCTGACGACGGCCGTATCGCCGAAACGGCTGAGCGCCAACAGCAGCGGCGCACGCAAGAGCGTCACCTGCGAATCTTCGCCGGCCGCGGGTTCCCAACCGAGGCGAGCCGCCAACGGGGTGAGTCGTGCACGGGCCCATCGGTGATAGGCGTCGACATTCGGCAGACCGGCATACAGCCGGTCGATCGACACCATGATTAGGATGGCCTTCGACCAGACAATGGGGGAGGCGTCGAGGGGTAATGCGTCAACCAGCCGCAGGCTGTTGGTTACGGGGGCATACTCCGATTGGCCGAGGGCCCAGGCATCCTGCAGCAGCGCGATCTGGTCGGCAGGCGCCAACTTACCGAAAACGCCGGCCAGATCGGCGAATAGCGGCGCTGGGTAGCGCACGCGCGCGTAACTCTTGCGCCCGGCATTCACCACCACGGGGGGCGAACCGCCGACCGCAACCGTATCCTGCACGGTCTTGAGCAGCGTCGACATTGCCGACGCGTTCGTCACGGTCTGGAGCCGTAACGGTAATTGCCACTGCGCGGCGGAGCGCTCATCCACCACCGGCGGTAGCGTACCGTCGTGCGCTTGGAAGAAGCGGCTCTGTGCGAGTTCGACACGAGCCTCGCCTGCGTCGGTGACCTCACCTCCGACCGTGACCAGCGGCAGGCCCGCGGTGCGGGTAAACGCTTCGGCAATGGTCGGCACGGCGACGCCCGTGGCGCCTCGCAGCGCCCGCCATAGATCATCGCTGGTCGTGTTGCGGTAGACATTGGCCCGCATATATTGGCGTACGCCGTCCCGAAACGCGTCGGGACCCAGGTAATTTTCCAACATCCCGATGACGGCGGCGCCCTTGTCGTAAGTAATCTCGTCGAATGCCGTTTCCGCTTCGGCCGCCGATTCGACCGGCTGCTCGATGGGGTGCGTGGACGCTTTTGCATCGGCGCGCATGCCCTGTTCGACGATCGACGACGCTTGCAATCCGGTCTGCCACGCGGGGTGCAGATCGTCGGCTGCCTTGGTCTGCATCCAGCGGGCAAAGCCCTCGTTCAACCAGAGGTTGTTCCACCAACGCATGGTGACGAGATCGCCGAACCATTGGTGTGCCATCTCGTGGGAAACGACCAGAAATACCTGCTGCCGGCCGGACTCCGTCGAACGGCCCGGATCGAAGAGCAGATGATTTTGCGAATACAAGATGGCGCCCCAATTCTCCATCGAGCCACCCTGAATTTGACCCGGTGCCGCCACCAGGTCCAGCTTCGGGAGCGGGTAACGAACGCCGAAGTAGTCGTTGTAATAGCGGAGCAGGCCGGCGGCCTGATCGAGTGCGTACTCGCCCTTTCGTGTATCGCCCGTCGCCACGACCACACCGACCTTAACCCCCTCCACGTCGCGCGTGATGCGCTCGAAATCGCCGATGCACAAAAATAGAAGATAGGTGGACATGAGGGGCGTCTGAGCAAACCGCACGCGCTTCATTCCCTCCGGCAGTTGTGTCTCGGACTCGATCGGCATGTTACTAACGGCCATGCGATCCGCCGGCGCGTCCACGGTGATGCGGAATTTTGCCTTGCGTCCCGGCTCGTCCCAGGACGGCATGAACGTGCGTTCGGAAGCGGGCTCGAAGTTGGTCGCGAGCGTGCGGCGTTTGCCGGCGGCCGTGTCGTAATCCATCGCAAAAAAGCCGAGGGTGCCGATCGCTATCGCGCCGTGGTAGCGGATCACCAGCGCATGGCGGCCGGCTGCGACGCCGCCGCCGAAATGCAGACTCGCCCGTTCGGCCGTGGGATCCAATGTGACCGCGGCGCGCCGGCCATCCTCCAGCCGAACCTCGTCGAACGCCAGATCCTTCGCGTTCAACACGACGTCGTCCACCTTTCCCGCCACCTGAACGACGATGCGGACTTGCCCCGTGAATTGACGGTGGATTGCGTCCGGATGCAGTTGCAGTTCATAGCTCACGGGTTTGACCGTCGACGGCAGCTCATCCGATGCCTGCGACGTCATCGCCGCACAGGCCATGCAAACTCCAAGCAGTACCCTCATCCCGATCCCCTGTAAGCCGAACGACCGTCATGTCTCACGCACGAGCATAAACCACTGAAAGCGACAACGAGAGATATCGATCGGGACGGGCGCGCCCCGCTGAAGCCGTGCTAATCTTTTGAAACTGATTCGATGAAACCATTTATCGCCATCCTGCTTCTGTTTGCTGCCGGCGCCGTCGCCGCGCGCGAGCACACGGCGCGGCCGCTGGTGTTCACCCACGTCACGGTCATCGACGCCACCGAGGCGCCGGCGCAGCCGGACATGACGGTGGTGATCGCGGATCGGCACATCGTCGGCCTCGGCAGGAGCCGAGATCTTTCGGTGCCGCGCGGCGCCACCGTCATCGACGCCACGGGCAAGTATCTGATTCCGGGTCTGTGGGACATGCACGTGCACACGGCGTTCGGCGCATGGATACCCCACAACGCCCGCGTCACCCTCCCGTTGTTCGTCGCCAACGGCGTCACGGGCGTGCGCGACATGGGCAGCGATCTCGACGTGGTGAAGGCGTGGCGCGCCGAGATCGAGGCCGGCCGTCTCCTCGGACCACGGATGGTCATCGCCGGCCCCATGCTCGATGGTCCCACGCCGGCCTTTCCGAGTTCGGCGCCGGTGGCGAATGCCACGGACGCGCGCCGCGTCGTCGATGAACTCAAGGCGCGCGGCGTCGACTTCATCAAGATCCAATCCTTGATTCCGCGCGACGGCTATTTTGCCGCGGCCGACGAGGCGAAAAAAGTCGGCCTGACCTTCGTCGGACACGTGCCGGACGCCGTGCGCGCCGCCGACGCCTCCAACGCGGGTCAGCGCAGCATCGAACATTTCACCGGTATCTTCGAGGGCGCGTCGCGCAGCGAAGATCAGTTGATCGCGGGCCCGAAAAGCGTCGGACTCAAGGTGAGCACGTTCGATCCCGAGCGGGCGCGCGCCTTGATCGCGTTGATGGCCAAGAATCAGACCTGGCAGGTGCCGACCCTGACCTGGGAGCGCGGCCAGTGGTTGGTGGACGACATCGATTTGAGCCACGATGAGCTCATCCAATACGCGCCAACTGCCTGGAAGGATAAGACCTGGCCGATGTTCGTACGCGAGATCATGGCGAGCATGGACACGGATCCCTTGCCCGTACGCCAGCATTTCGTGCAAATGGAATTGGACATGACGTTGGCCATGTTTCGCGCGGGCGTGCCGTTCATGGCCGGCACCGATACCGCGGCCGGGGTGCACATCTTTCCCGGGTTCAGCCTGCACGACGAGCTGGGGCTGTTCGTCCGCGCCGGACTCTCGCCGCTGCAGGCCCTGCAGACGGCAACCCGCAATCCGGCGGTCTTCTTGGGCCGGCTCGCCGACCTGGGAACCGTCGAGCAGGGCAAACTTGCCGACCTCGTCCTGCTCGATGCCAATCCGCTCGAGGACATCGCCAATACGCGGCGTATCAGGGCGGTGGTGCTGGCGGGACGCTATTTCGGGCGCGCCGACCTCGATGTCATGCTGAAGCGCGTGGCGAAGGCGGCGGCGGAACCCGATGAAGCGACGAATGGCGATCGAGAAGCATCGAAGGACTCGAGAACGACGAGGGTGTCGAAATGACCAACAGAATCGGAGCAACGCCGCGCTGGGCCGTCGTTACTGTGGCGCGCGCCCTCGCGTGCGTGGTGGCGCTCGGCGTGGCGGCCGCGCCCGGCGCGGTCGCACGCCCCGTGAGCGTCACCGACTTGTTGGCGAAGTCCGGACCGCAGGATTGGCGCCAGCCCGACCCGGACGATACGGTGTATCTCGAGCTGCCGGGGGGACGGGTCGTCATCGAACTGGCGTCGCGCGTCGCGCCCCGGCATGTCGCCAACATCAAGGCCCTGGCGCGGGCGCATTACTTCGATGGCTTGGCGATCGTGCGCGTGCAGGACAACTACGTGGTGCAGTGGGCCGATCCGGATCATCAGCGGACCGTGCCGCCAGGAGTGAAATTGGTAGCACCTGAATTCGACGCGAGCCCCGGCGCCGAGGCCCGTTTCCAACCCTTACCCGATCGGGATGCCTACGCGCCTCAAGTGGGATTTCTCGACGGCTTCCCGGCGGCGCGCGATCCACGCACCCGCGCGGTCTGGTTGGCGCATTGCTACGGCATGGTGGGCGTGGGGCGCGACGATGCGCCGGAAAGCGACGGCACCGAGATGTACGCCGTGATCGGCCACGCGCCGCGGCAGATCGACCGCAACGTCGCGTTGGTCGGCCGCGTGCTCAAGGGCATCGAATTTCTCTCCACCCTGCCGCGCGGCAGCGGCGAGATGGGCTTCTACGTCAAGCCGGAGCAGCCGGTACCCATCGTCTCGCTGCGGGTGGCGGCCGACGTGCCGGCAGCCGAGCGCACACCGATCGAAGTGCTGCGCACCGACAGCGCGGTGTTCCGTTCCGTGCTCGACCAACGGCGCAACCGGCGTGAAGCGTGGTTCAAATTCAATCCTGGCCACATCGACCTATGCAACGTTCCGCTGCCGACGCGGCCGACCGCGCCGACCGCGCCCTGACTCACCGCCCGAAACGATAGTTCAGGTCGATGCCGGCGGTGAGCGGCTGGCTCACGGCCACGCGGTTGTAGGTCGCCAGGTTCACGGCCGCCTGGGTGATGTCGTTGAGTATCGCGCGCTTGTTGGCGACGTTGTTAACGAACACGATCGCCGACCAGTTCTTACTCTGCACGCCGGCACGCAGATTAGTCAGGGCGTACGAGGGCACCGTATTGATCGAATAGGTCTCGTCGGTACGGCTCCCCACGTAGCTGCTATCGATCCGAGCCGTCGCGGCGAGCCGATCGGTGAGGTCGTGCCGGTAGGCGAGCGACGCCGACGCGGTCCAATGCGGATCATCTTGGATGGCCGTGCCCGGATTGAAGCCCGCGTTCAAGAGGGTCGAGCTGACCAAGGCGGCATGCACGTAGCCGGTATTGGCAGACAACACGAGATCGTGCACGAGCACCGCCTGGACCTCGAGTTCGCCGCCATAAATATGGGCATCGCCGGCATTCACGGTGTAGATGTATCCACACGGCGACAACGCGTTGGTCTGCTGAACGCCGGTCCATTTCTCGAAATATAGCGAACTGTTGACGGTCACCCGATTGTCCGCCGCGCGCAGTTTTTCGCCGAGCTCGTAGCTCCACACGCTGTCGGACTTGAACGAGGTTGGTCCCGCCACGAACTTCGTGGAGCCATATTCGCTCTGCAATTCCGTCTCGCATGACAGCGGTCCGGACGTCGGTACCGGTCCGGTGCCGCCGCCGGGACGAAAGCCCTTCGCCGCCGTCGTGTAGAGCAGCAGATCCGGACTCACGGTGTACGACAACGAGAATTTGGGCGTGACGCCCTGATCCTTCTCCGAGCTTCCGGTGATTCCCGGGGTCGCCAGCGCGCCCGACTGGTTGATGACCACCGATTCATCGTAGGCGTAGCGCCGCAGCCCCGCGGTGACGGCGAACGCCGACGTGATGTTGTACGTCGCCTCGCCGAAGAACGATTGCTGCAGGATCTTGGTCGGGTTGTAGTACGTGAACAGTGCCGTCGAACCGAAGTCGGGCACGGCGCCCGCGGCCGGAAATTGCACGTCCCAGTCCGACCGAAAGTCTTCGTAGAAATACCCGGCCAACCACTTCAAGCTGGATTCCCCCGCCGAGGCGATGCGCAGTTCCTCGGTGGTCTGGTGCGAGTATTCATCCTCGATGCCCACCGCCGCACCGATGCCGCCGGCCGCCGGGTCGAAGGACGGCAGAGCCAGGCCCGTCTGCCACGACTCGGACGCATCCTGTACCACGGGTTCATGCCGGGTCCAATACGACGTGGTCGAATTGATTTCGAACGCGTCGGTGCGATATTTCAGATTAAAGGTGCCCATCTTGAATTCGTCCGAGTACGGCTCTGGGGTGTCGAACGGCTGGTAATGCGCATTGGTGCCCGGCACGCTGTCGACATACGGTAGGTCGCCGGCGCGCAACTTCTGGTAGAACAAGGCCGGCGTGATGCTGAGGCCGTCGATGGGCTGGAGCACGGCGCTGATGCGCACGGTGGTGCGTTCGGTATCGTTGACGCCCTTGTAATCCTTCGCCACCGGCGCCGCGAGCACGTTGCCGCGCACCGAGCCTTCGTTGATGGGAAATGCACCCGGCGCGATGACCACGCGGTCGAGATAACCGCTGTCGCTCGCATACGATCCGACGATACGCACGGCCGCGATCCCGCCGCCGAACGGCAGATTGACCATGGCATTCTCGGCATGGTCGAAGCCGCCGTGATCGGTGTCGCCGAGCACCGTTTCGGCCGATGCATCGAAGGCGCTCGGATCGGGCGCGTTGGGCACTACCTTGATGGTCCCGCCCATGGAGCCCGAGCCGTAAAGCGTACCCTGCGGTCCGCGCAGAACCTCGACGCGGCTCAAGTCGTAGAGCGCCGGCGAAATGACGATCTTCCCTTCGTTGGTCGCCGCCGGTGCGGTCAGCGGCGTATCGTCGTAGTAGAAGCCCACCGTCGGCGAATTACCGCCGGTCGAGGATACTCCGCGCATCTCGAATTCGGCCAGCCCCGGGCCGCTCGTCCGGATGGACACACCGGGTATGGATTGCATGAGGGAGCTCAAGTCGGTGAGTCCGCGGGCTTCGATGTCCGCCCCGGAGACGGCCGTGAGACTGATGGGCGTGGTCTGCACCGTCGACTCGCGCTTCTCGGCGGTGACGATGACCTCCTCGAGCTGCCCGCCATCCGTATGCGGCTGCTGTTGCGCGAGCGCGGAGCCGGCACACAATCCCGCGATGATCGGGGTCGCACAGGACAACGCGAACCGCTTCAATGGATCTTTCAACATCCCTCTCCCTCAATTCTTTTCGTAGCGCACCGCAAATATGGCCCTGTGAATATAACCCATCGGGCGCAGGCCTCGCGATCAATCGCTGACCGTCCCACTGACCATCATCACCGCCAACGTCAACACGAGCACGCCCGTCCGAATCGTCGGCTCAGGGACGGGAGCGAAAAACGGCGAATGATTCACCGGCACGGGTTTGCCCTGCGCTTGGTACCGCGCCAACATCTGAGGATCATCACCGCCGATGCCGAAGAACACGGCCGGCACACCCGCATCGACGAACTCCGAGAAATCATCGCTCGCCGTGATGCCGGGCAACGTCGCGGGAATGAAGGTGACCTTGTCGCCGAGCGCGGCCGTCAGCACCGCGGACGCCCGTGCGGCCAGCGCGCCATCGTTGATGACCGAGGCGGTGCCATGGAGATACGTGACGGTGGGCTCGGCGGCGCCCGCCATGATCGACACCGCCTTGGCGGTGGTCGACACGCCGTCCAGCAAAACTTTCCGCACCTCGGGGGTGTAGGACCTCAGCGTGAGCTTCAGCTCGGCCTTTTCGGGAATGATGTTCTCGACGGTGCCCGACTGAAAACTGCCCACGGTGATGACGCCGAAGGCCTGCGGGTCTTTTTCGCGGCTCACCACCGCCTGCACGTCGGTCACGAAATGCGCGCCCATGACGATGGGGTCGATCCCCTTGTCGGGCATGGAGCCATGCGCGCCACGGCCGTTGAACACGATGTCGACCGCATCGGAATTCGAGGATTCCACGCCGTCCTTGATCGTCACGGTGCCGAAGGCGGTGGCCCCCACGTGAGCCGCGAACGCATAGTCCGGTTTTGGGAATCGTGTGAACAGTCCATTCGCCAGCATGGCCTTGGCGCCGCCGATGGACTCTTCGGCGGGTTGACCCACGAACATCAGCGTGCCGTGCCATTGGCTCTTGAGGGCCAGCAGCGCCTCGGCCGTGCCGATCCACGATGCCATGTGGGTGTCGTGCCCGCAGGCATGATCGACGTAGGTGAGCTTACCGTCGACGGTCTGCTGCGCATGACTGGCATAGGGGAGCCCGGTCTTCTCTTCGAGCGGCAGCGCGTCCAACTCGGTGCGCACCAACACCGTCGGACCCGCACCGTTTTTGTACAGCGCCACGATCCCCGTGTCGCCGACGTGTTCAGTCACCTGGAACCCGAGTTTGCGCATGTCGGCGGCGAGAACGGCGGCAGTGCGATTTTCTTGAAACGCCAGCTCCGGGTGCCTGTGAATATCCTTGTACAGCGCGTCGAGCGCGGGATAGTTCCGATCAAGCACCGCGTCGATGGTGCGCTTGACGGCTGCGACATCGAAGGCCGGCGCCGCAGCCCGCGCCGGGCTGAGGACCGAACTCAGCGCGGTGACCGAGGTAATCGTGATGACGGTGCTGACCCGTGCAGCCACGGCTAGCGAGGGATTCTTGGGCATCGAGCGCTCCGCAAATGTGAGGGGTGAAGACGGTACACCGACATTAGCGGGTCACGCGGAAAGCTGCCGGGTTCTCGGTACTCTGTTCGCAGTCGAGCGGGCGCGGGATACGCGCACCGCAGCGGGAGACTCTTCCGTACTTGCGACTGCCGTAACTCTGCTTGTACCATCCCAAAGGTATCGCGCAACGCAGGGAGACGCACCATACTCGGTAGCAAGTCACCGCGGCACAACCGAAACTCACGACGAATAACGGAGTATGCAACGACCATGATGACGCGACTTTTCGTCCACTTGCTGCTGATCATTACGGTAACCGGCGCCGCAACAGCGGCCGACATGCCTCCCAAAGACATGGTTCCCGGTGCCAAGGATAATCCGCTCATTTCGCGCTACGCAGGGTCCGTGATCGTTGCCTACTCCACAAACACCTACGACGAGACGGATTTGGTCGCAGGTAAATTCAAGCAGGCACCAGAAAAAACGCCGCCCTTCGAAAAAATACTGCATGTGGAGGGCAAGATCACCCGCATCGCATATAACTATCCGAAGGAGCGCAGCGGTCTCGAAGTGTTCCG
>CAZZXZ010000102.1:0-12637 GCA_964658135.1 uncultured Acetobacteraceae bacterium
TCGATCAGGGTGAAGCCACGCTGAAGAGAATCGCGTTTCATTTGTATCTTCCCAATAGAAAAACAGGATCTTCAAAATAAGGAAGCCTCTCCGATGAGAGGCTTCCGTGCGCTCGTAACGGTCGACATTCCGCCGTCCTTGCGAGCATCGAGGTACTACGCGTGGCAAGACACCGGCAAGTATTGGGGCGGCACGTTCGAGACACCGCTCGCACTGGCGGCTATGGTTGCGGACGTCGGAGCCGTCGCGTTGCCGCACTGCCAGATGATGTCGTTGTTGGCATTGGTGTACGGCACCAGGGACAAGGTGCAACCGTTGATGGCCTTGTTCGCTTGACCGCCGTAGGTGATTGCGATCACGCCGCCGGTAGTCACCGTCACGTTCGACTCGTACTTACCAACTGAATTGGTCGTACCGGTCAAGTTAGCTTGAGTCGGCCAATTACCCGTGTTGGCGTAATATTCGCTGATGGCGGTTTTCCAGCCGTCGCCCAACGTCAAACCTTCCGTGACCTGCGCGCGGATGGTGTAGTTCTGGTAAGCGGGAATGGCGATGGCCGCCAATATGCCGATGATCGCGACCACGATCATCAATTCGATGAGGGTAAAGCCCTTCTGGACTTGCTTAAACATGTAGTTAACTCCTGGACGAAAAACTGGATTCGAGCAACGGCTGGGCCGGTGATGACGAATAAGCAAATTGTGTGCCAGGAGCGGTGCACCAAATTAAGTGGCTGATAACGCTGAGATTGATCTTGCAGTTAATTTGCGGTTTGACGTAACGGGGTCAAGCATTTGACGGTCGGAGTGACGTTGATGGCCAGGGGGTGACAAAATTTGTCAGCCCGATGATGTCGCGGCTCAGCGGGCGATGAGTGCCGGTCGATGAACGCCCGCTCGATTCTCTTCGTGGTAATCCTCCTCGGTATTGATATCCCAGATGGCTGACTTACCGCGGCTGCGGTCTATTATGGCGTTGACGGCGCCGTTCGCGGCCAACATCGAATGGTCTTGATTGTTGTAGCGGTGCATTCCGTTTCGACCGACGGGGTAGAGATTGGCGAATTGGTCCAAATAAACCCGCAACTTGCCGAATTCAGCGTATTCCCCAAAATAAGCGGGATAGGCCTTGGGCACGCGGACCACGGTTCCATCGAGAACGTCTTCGCGGTTGATCATGCCGATTTTCTGTAGTTCTCCCGCGGCGAATTCCAAGAACCGCGCATCGTCCATCGACCACAGGTCGTCGCCCTCGCGGCAGAAATATTCCAACCCCAACCAAATGGTGGCGGGGTCGGCAACCATGGCCGGGCTCCAATTATTGAAGACCTGAAGGCGTCCGATCCTGACATCCGGTTCTTGTATGTAGATCCAATTGTCGGGGGGCATGCCGCCGGTCATGCGGCGCAGCAGCAGTCCGGCCGTCATGAAGTCGCGATAGGGCAGCCGGTCGGCAATCCGCGCGATCCGTGCGTCGGCGGGCTGCAGAAAACCGACGAGATCGCGCACGGGCATGGTCGAAATCAGGTGATCGCAGGCGATGCGTCTGACCTCGCGAGTGTTTTCGTCGCGTACGTTTACCGCCGTCGCATCGAAACCATCGCGCTCGATGCCGACGATTCTGTGGTTGAGATGGATTGCGCCGCCGCGCAGGGCCACCTGCCGTGCGACCTCTTCCCACATTTGACCCGGTCCGAACTTGGGATAGAGAAACCGCTCGATCAGACTGGTCTCGGTATGCTTCTGTGCCGTGTCTGCCGAGTTGCGAAACGGCATCATGGCCGCATTGACCAGGGCTTTCGTGACCGACAGCCCCTTGATGCGTTGCGCGCCCCATTCGGCGGAGATCTCCCGACACGGGACTCCCCACACCTTCTCCGTGTAGGCCTTGAAAAAAGTGCGATACAGGCGATCGCCGAAGCGGTTGACCAGGAAATCTTCCAACGTGATTTCGGGACGAATGGGTACCGCACGAGCCTGGCCGTAACTTAAGGCCGTTCGCAGCGTTTCTAGCAGCCCCATGTTCTTGAGCGTCGCGGCATTGAGTTTCAGCGGGTAGTCGAAGAAGCGCCGACGATAAAAAATGCGGGACATTCGCTGCCGCACCAGCATGACGTTGTCCGCCGACGGGAGGGCCGTGGCCTGCGGCAGGAACGGCCGCGAGGTGCCTTGATAAGCCAGGCGCACGGCGCTCGACGGGTCCGTTTGACCTGTGGCGATGGGCAGGATGTTTTGCCACCAACGCATGACCCAGTCGGATTTGGAGAAAAATCGATGGCCGCCCAAGTCCATGCGGTTACCGCGATACTCGACGGTTTTCGAGATGCCGCCAACCTGGCCGTCGGCTTCGAAGACCAGCGGCAGGATATCGGATCGCTTCAGCAACTCGAACGCAGCGGTCAAGCCTGCCGGACCCGCACCGGCGATGACGGCAATTTTTCGACGGTCCTCGGTAGCCAAGGTCAACCCGCGGGACCGAGGCTGCGCACGTGCCCGCAGTCATAAAGGTTCCAATCTTTCCAAAGTCCGGGCTGCCGGTGCCTGACGGGATCGAAACCCACGTCCTCGCGAGCGATGAGAAATCCGAGCTCCGGGTCGCTGCACAGGCTCACCAGGCTTTTCGCCGTCAGCGGCGTGCGACGGGGTGTTCCCTTGCCGCCGGGGCTGTGGGCTGCCCTGTTGGCGGAGAGCAGCTTCCAGTCCTCAGCCATGAGGGGTAGCAAGATCCGCGACCGGCGCTGAACTTCGAGGGCCGTCGCACGGGAGAAAACCACGCCTGCAGATTGGTCCAAGGACAGGTAATTGGCCCGCTGCAGAGTGAACCAGGCGAACGATGCCGCATCCTGACCATTCGCTACATAGACGGTGGCCGCTGCAGGTATCGCCGTTCGCCAATCGTCGAAGGCGACAGCTTGCGACGCCGCGGCCATTACGTCGTTTTTAGCGAAGGCGACGGGGATCAAGAGGAGGCACGCGACGCCGCATACCGCCCCGCACGAGTTGGGTATCCAGCGGCTGCCGGCCGTTCTGACGAGTTGCCAGGTCAGCAATAACGAGATCGCCAGCGGAAAACGCAGTGCGGCGAGCGTACCTGCTTGCAACAAGAGCGATGTGGATTCGGTACTGACAGGGGCGCCGACTAAGGCGTTGGTCGCCGCCGGCACGGCCGTCAGCGCGTGGGCGAGCTCCCAGCCGACGAGGGCGAGCCCCAATAGCACAGCGACCGCGCGTGAGTAGTCAGCCGCCGGCGCAAGCCGGGCACGAACCAGAAACAAGGCCAAGGCAACCCATGCGAGTACCGGCGCATGGCCGACCGACATCGTCGCGGCAGCGACGAGCAGCAGCGCGCACAGCGGACCGCATGGCTGGTCTTTCCACAGCCGCAGCGCCGTCGGCAACAGCAGAATCGCACTGATGAAAGCGGTGATCCATACCCAGCGCCAGGCCTGTCCTTGCACCAGCAGCGCGACCGGCCCCCAACGGCCCGCCACCATGGCCACGATCAATCCGGACGCGCCGACCATCGCCGCGGCGACGCAGAGTTTGCGGATTCGTGCGTCCTCGAACACCAATGCCGACAAGGCCAGCGCTGCGAACGGCCGCAGATTCAGCTCCCAATCGCGCGCCGACCACAGTTGCAAGAATAGAAACTGCGAGCGCTCGGTCACGATGTGCAGCCAGTCCGCGTCCATGATCGGGACGACCGTGCGCGCCGCCGGGACGAACGTCGCGACGAGGGCGATCGCAACGGTCAATGCGATTCCCGACAAGCACAGACATGTCGCCACCCACGTGGGCACATTCAGGAAAATCAGCAGCAATACGCCGGGCAGCGCCATCAATGGATGAACCAGCAGCGCAGCGCAGGCGACCACCAGAGCCAATCTCGTGGAGCCGCGAGCGCGAATGGCAAGCGCGGTGGCGATCAGGGCTTCCGCGGCCGAACGTGCGGTGAGGTAGTCTTCGGAGAAATGGAATACGCCATAAGAGCCATAGGCGCCGACCGTGATGATCAACGTGCCAACGGCCAGCCACGCTTCATCGGATCCCACCAGCGTTTTCGCCATATTTCCGGCGGCCGCCAAAAATCCTGCTGCAAACAACACGGTGAGTACGCGCGCGGCGTCTGGTAAGCCGATCAGGCGGATGACGTGTGCGTAAAACGGCGAGAATACGGTGTACCTATCCTGCGACGTGTTTTGTAGATACAAGTCCGTTGCCAGCGCCGGATGTATTTTTGAGAGCGCCTGGACGGCGTAAATGCGGGCGTCCTTGGCAAGACCCTGATACCGATGAGTCAGCAGCCACAGCGCACC
Source organism: uncultured Acetobacteraceae bacterium (assembly GCA_964658135.1). Classification (GTDB taxonomy): domain Bacteria; phylum Pseudomonadota; class Gammaproteobacteria; order Steroidobacterales; family Steroidobacteraceae; genus Bog-1198. The sequence goes on from CAZZXZ010000102.1 coordinate 4,316, forward strand.
CAGCATGAGTGTCAGCGCGATGACTATCGATAGCCGCGAGGGCGCAGTTCGTAGCGAGTCGCTCACCGCGTCAAATCGGCGTGAGGCTGACGCAGATCACGCCGACCGTGATGAGACAGATGCCGATCCATTGCACATACGTCAAAGACTCGCCGTACAATCCCCATGCCGACAGAGCTACCAAGATGTAAAACACGGCGCCGACGCTTGCCGTCGCGACACCGAGTTTGACCCGCGAGACCACGATCATCCAGAGAAAATAGCCGAAACCCTGGATGGCGATGGCGGCACAGATCCAAGGCGAGCGGACGGCGTCCATGATGAATTTCGGCAGCATCGCCAAGGCCCCGGGTCCGCCCAAGGCGGCGACACCGCGTTTGAGCACGAGTTGTCCGAGCACGGCATTGAGCGAGACCGCGACGATCAGGAATTTGGTGGGCATCGGCACATCATCTCCTAAATAGGGGAGTCTATGTTTGACCGGATGATGAGTCGCCCCTGGACCCTGCTTGCCATTCTCACGGCCATCGTGTGTTGGACGTACTTCCACCTCGTGGACCGGATGATTTTTTCGACGTCGGCTTTCGTGCCGATCTTCAAATTCTTGTTGATCCACGATGACGCCGAAACCGCATGGCTCGTGCTCGGGGTGTGCGTTTTGGCGGCGGGCTGGCAGAGACCGGCATCGATCCTGGCATTGGTCGATCGCCTCGGGCGTCACCCGCGCACCATCGCGATTTTAAGCGTGCCCGTGTTTGCGATGGGCTCTCTGTTCGTTTACCACAATTATCCGCTGTGCATGGACGAATATGCGGCGGTTTTCCAAGCGAAAATCTTCGCGGCGGGCCACTTGTCGGCGCATCTGCCGCCCGCCGCCGTCGACTGGCTGGTCGTGCGCGGGTTCAACGGATCGTTCCTGTATGCCTCCCGGGAAACCGGGCAAGCCATGGAAGCCTATTGGCCGGGCTTTGCCTTGTTGCTGGCGCCGTTCCAACTCGTCGGGATTCCTTGGGCATGCAACGCGATGTTGGCGGGCGCTGCGATTTATCTCGTTTGCCTCATCACGCTGCAGATCACCAACGACCGACGCGCGGCGGGGTGGGCCATTTTGTTCACCCTGTCGTCGGGGGCGTTCGTCGCTTATGCCCTGTCGTATTACTCGATGCAGGCGCATTTGACGTTGAATCTGTTGTTTGCGTACCTGCTGCTTCGACCCACGCGGGAACGATCCCTCGCCGCCGGCCTTGTCGGATCGCTGGCGCTGGTACTGCACAATCCCTTTCCGCATGCGTTGTTCGCCGCGCCGTGGCTGCTGTCGATGGCCGCGGATCGTCGACAGCGCCTCCAGCTCGCGATGCTGGTCTTGGGCTACCTGCCCGGGCTGTGCGTAGGCGTGGGTTGGTTGATGCTTCGTATGACGATCGACCAGACTCACACGCTGGCGGCGAGCGGGGTGGGCCAAGGCGTGTTCATCTGGCCGGATGCGGCGCTGTTCAATCTGCGCACGGCTTCCGTCGTCAAGCTGTGGTTGTGGGCGTGTCCCGGACTGTTGCTCTTCGCCATGCTGGGCGTGCGTCGAGCGTTTGCCGACCGGGGTGCGCGCTTGTTGGCTTGGTCCGCCGCGTTGACGTTCATCGGCTACTTCTTCGTTCGCTTCGACCAGGGCAATGGGTGGGGGTATCGCTACTTCCACTCGGCATGGGGCGCCATTCCCATCCTGGCGGCCGTGGCCATGGTGCGGGAAAAAGCCGCCGGTACCCGGCCGTTGATATCCTTCGCGGGTGCCGCGGCTGTTTTGAGTTTCTGTTTGATCGTGCCGTTTCAGCTTTGGCAAATCGAGCGATTCATCGCGCAGCATTTGGCGCAGCTTCCCGCCCCGATACGACCGGGAAAGAACGTTTATTTCATCAACCCGCGTGCCGGTTTTTACCTGGCCGACATGATCCAGATCGATCCGCTGCTGCGAGGTCCCGATTTGCTGCTCGTCAGCCGCGGTGCTGGCTTGGATGCACAACTGATCCGGCAGAATTGGCCGAATGCGCGCGAGACTGCCCACGGGCTCTGGGGACGGCAATGGACCATCGGTTCCGTCGAATTCGACCGTCTGAGGTTTGTCGGCCCCGACACCGGCCAGCCTCGATAACGGTATTTAAAGCCTACCCGATAACTTGGCGCGGATTCGAGGTACCAATCGCTCCGTAAGTCGGGAGTCGCGTAGGTAGCGCCGAATGCCGGAGGGTCCCAGTCGCAGCACCGCGAGCGCTGCGGCCGGAAGCCCGCTGTAATCACCCATCGCCCCGACCGCAAGCGCGGCGTTGACTTCGATGGACACGCGGGCGATGCGTTCGACGTCCGCCGAGTTACCGTCGAGCGCCGCCACATGCCGTTCCAGCACGATGTGCATCTGCCGCGCGAAAGCGGCCGGGTCGCGGCTCCCTGCGGTGGTCAGCGAATCGCCGTGAATGCGGAAGCCGACCGTGATCTCGTCGTGATAGAGGGTGGTGCCCCGCGCGGCAAGTTTGAGCCACATATCCCAGTCGGCGGTGTACCACAGCGCTTCGTCCAAGCCGCCGCAGCTCAGCCACACGTCCTTGCGAAAGACTGGGGTGGGCGCCGCAATGAAATTCTGTACCAACAGCCGCTCGATCAGCAATCGTCGCGGCAACTCGCGGCCGCTGGGCAAAGGGCAGCGCCAGACTCCTAACACTCGAGCGGCGGCATCGATGATGGCGCTCGGCGCGAGATGCAGCGCGGCATCCGGCGCGGCATCGATCCAGCGACGTACCGCGGCGGCCCGGCCCGGCAGCCAGAGATCGTCGACTCCCAGCCAGCACAGATGACTCGAGCGTGCTTCCTCGACACCCGCGTTGGTCTTGGCCTGCCAGGAGGATAGATCGGCGCGCTCGAACGTTCTCAGGTTCAAGCGGTGGGAAAAAGCTCGCGCGCGGTCGAGCGTGGCCGCGGTCGGACTACCGTCGATGAGCAGAATCTCGATGCCGGTGGTGTCGGCGGCTTCGGCCGCCAACGAAGCGAGGGACGCGTCGATCCAGCCTTCGCCGCGGTACGAGGGCATGATCACGCTCAGCCACGGGCTAACGTTCAAGTTCGAAGAAGCCCAGCAAGAGCGCGCCGAACAAGATCTGCGCGCCGACCGCGAGGGTGGTCACCGCCGGGATCGTGAGGCGCATCATGCGGCTCGGAATCAACGCACCGAACGACACCTGACCCCATTGGATGACGGCGTACACCGCGGCCCCGAGGCCGAGCGCGACCAGTCCGGCGGCGACGACGAGGGTGCCCTGTCCGGAGGCAATACGCAGAAGACGTTCGGAGAACAGCGAGGCTACGCGCAAATGCATGCGTCTCGCAAAGGCCATCGCCAGCAGGCCGAAAACCACGATCTGCACGCCGACGATCACGGTGATCGCAAAGTACAGCAAGGCATTGACGTCCAAGGTGATGCCGGCGAGGCGGCGCGGCGCGAGTGCCACCCAGGCGGTGCCGGTCAGCGCGACGGTCACCAGCGCGAGGCCCGGATAGATGAACAACCATTGCGGGCTGCGCAGCAACATGAAGCGAAGATGTCGCCAGCCGTCGCGCCACGGTCGCAAGTGCGGCGCTCGGTTCCGGCCGTCGGGGCGCAGCGTGGTCGGCACCTCGGCGATGCGCAGTTTGGCCAGCGACGCCTTGACCACCATTTCGCTGGCGAATTCCATGCCGGTGGCGCGTAGCTGCAAGGCCAGGATCGCGGCGCGGTCGAAACCACGCAGCCCGCAATGAAAATCGCCGACGGGCGAGGCAAACAGCGTGCGGCCGACGAACGACAGCAGGGGGTTGCCTACGTAGCGATTCAGGAACGGCATCGCACCCGGCAGGATGCGGCCCGTGAAGCGATTGCCGACCACCAGCTGACAGCCCTGGCGCAGCCGTTCGACGAAACCGTCCAGGTCGGTGAAGTCGTAGGAATCGTCGGCATCCGCCATGATGATGAAACGGCCCCGAGCGGCCTCGATCCCGCCGATCAACGCCGCGCCGTAGCCACGGCCACCGATCTGAACGACCCGGGCCCCGGCGGCGGTCGCACGTGCCCGTGAATCATCCGTGGAACCATTGTCGGCGATCAGAATTTCGCCGTCGATGCGATGGTGGTCGAAGTAGCTGCGGGCCTCGCGAATGCAGGTTTCGATGGTGGCGGCCTCGTCGAGGCACGGCATGAGTATCGTGAATTCCAACTACTCGATACCCAGCTTTTTGATCCTGTACCGCAGTGCGCGAAAGCTCATGCCGAGCGCTCGGGCGGCCGCCGTCTTGTTGTAGCGGGCCTGTTCCAAGGCCTTGACGATGGCATCGCGCTCGATTTCCTCAAGATGATCGCCGAGCGCGTGGCCATTGCCCGCGGAGTCGCTTGGCGCCGCGGACCCTTGAGTGGGCCGCAGTTGGATGTCGAGCGCGGTCACTTCGCCGCCCGTGCTGAGTGTGATCGCGCGCTCCAAGATGTTTTCCAGTTCGCGCACGTTGCCGGGGTAGGCGTAGCTGCGCAGCGCGGCGAGGGCGTCCCTGCTCAACAGCGGCGGGGCCAATTTCATGCGCCGGCCCAGCCGGCGCAGGATGGTTTCGGCGAGTTCGGGAATGTCTTCCGGCCGTTCGCGCAGCGACGGCACGCGCAGCTCGATGACGTTCACACGGTAGAAAAGATCTTCGCGGAACTTTCCCTCGGCAACCTGTTGGGAAAGGTTCTTGTGCGTCGCGGACAGGATGCGCACATCCACGCTGGTTTCGCTCTGTTCGCCGACCGGCCGCACGGCCTTTTCCTGAATGACCCTCAGCAGCTTGACCTGCATGTGCAGCGGCAGATCGGCGATCTCGTCGAGAAACAGCGTGCCGCCCTCGGCCGACTGGATGAGGCCTTTCTTGTCGCTGACGGCGCCGGTGAAACTGCCGCGTTTGTGGCCGAACAGCTCGCTCTCCATGAGCTCGTTGGGAATCGCGCCGCAGTTGACGGGCACGAACGGACCGTCGCGGCGCGGACCCGATTCGTGGATCAGCTTGGCGACCAGTTCCTTGCCGGTGCCGGATTCGCCGAAGATGTGCACCGGTGCCTGACTGCGCGCCACGCGGGCGATCATGTCGCGCATGCCCTTCATGGTCTTGGAGTCACCGAGCAGGCGCGGACCGAACAGACTGGCATCGCCATTCGGATCCTCGGCCAGCTTGATGGCGGTGGCGACGAGTTTGCGCAAGCCGGCGAGGTCGAGCGGCTTGGAGACGAAGTCGAAGGCGCCCAATTTCAGGGCGCGGATCGCGGTCTCCATGTTGCCGTGCGCGGTGATGACGGCGACGGGCACGTGCGGGGAATAGGTCTGAATCCATTCCACGAGTTCCAAACCGTCGCCATCGGGAAGCCGCATGTCGGTCAGGCATAGATCGTACGAATCGGTCTTCAGCATGCGCTGCGCGGCGGCGACCGTGCCGGTGGTTCGCGGGCTCAGGTTCATGCGTTCCAGCGTGATGGACAGCAGCTCGCACAGATCCGGCTCATCGTCGACGACTAGTACGGAAGGCTTGGTCATGGGGCTATTGTAACGTCCGCCATCAGCGCGTCGCGCCCGCCTCCCAGCGTTGTGGATCGCTGAACACGATCCGGAACATGCTGCCGTCGCCGCTGCGCGGTTCGTAGAGCAGCACGGCACGATTGAGCTGGCACAATTCCCGCGCGATGAACAGGCCGAGACCGGTGCCGCCTTTGCGGCCCGTGAAGAACGGCTCGAAGATGCGATCGGCGGCGGTGGCTTCGATGCCGGGGCCGCGATCGGACACTTCCAGCGACGGTCGATTGCTGGGATTCAAGCGGCTCAATTTGATCGAGACGCTGATGCCATCGCGCGGCTCGCCATATTTGATGGCGTTGTCGCACAGATTCCAGACGACTTGGTGCAAGTGGCTGGGATCGATCTCCACCTCGAGATCGTCCTGTTCTTCGTGCACGGCGATGCGCGCCATCGGCACCTGCATGGTCTCGCAGAATTCGGCCAGGAACTCGTCCAGCCAGCCACCCAGGGTCAAGCGGGTCGGTTTGGTCGCCTCGCGCCGGGACAGCTGCAGGACGTTGTTGATGATGGTGCTGACCCGTTCGGAGTTGGCGCGAATGATATCGGTGAGGCGGCGTTCGCCGTCGCCCATGGCGGGGCTTTCGGCCAGCAACTGGCCGGCATGACTCATGGCCCCCACCGGATTGCGGATTTCATGCGCGATGCTGGCGGACAAGCGACCGAGCGCCGCCAGCTTGCTCTGCTGCACGCGCTCGGCCATGAGGCTGGTGTCCTCGAGAAAAATCAGGGTGGGACCCGGGCTCACCCCGCCCAGCGGCGCGAAATGCGGTTGGATGAGGCGCGCGCCGTCCGCGGCCACGAAACTCGACGGCCCCTCCTCGCCGCGGTCGCCCTGACGCCAGGTGGTCAGCGAATACAACAGGCGGGGCGACACCTCGCCGACGAGGGCTCCCGGCGTGGCGTGACTGTCGCCCAAAATTTCGGCGGCGGATTCGTTGATGAGGCGGATGCTATCCGCGGCATCGACGACCAGCAAACTCTCGCGCAGGTGTTGCACGATGTACTGCGACAGCTCGGCGAGATTTGCTAAATCCAAATCTCGTTGCCGGACCAGATCTTCGCTTCGTTGGATGCTGATGGCGGCGAAGCTCGATGCGGCGGCGATGGCGAATAGGACGATGCCGAGCAGCCCGGTGGTGACATACACGCTGACATCGATCCGTCCGCTCAACTGCTGCCAGATCGTGTAAGCGAGGACCGCGAGAATGGTGATGGACGCCAGGAACAGGGCGCTGCGCGGTGGGAGGAGGAAGGCGAGGCTGCCGACCGGCACCAGCAACAGCAGGCCGAGCCCGCTCGCCACGCCGCCGCAGGCGTGCAGCAGCAGCATCAGGAGCACGATATCGAGGGTGGCCTGCAGAATGGTCTGCACGTAGGCGGTGCCCAGTCGCCGCCGTACCAGAAATACGCTGAACAGTCCGAAACACCAGTAAACGGCGGCCGCGCCGAAGAAAACCCGCGGCGAGTCGACTGGGATGCCGCGGCCGCCGCCCAGAGAATAAAGGCCAACCAGCACCAACGGGACGAGAATCCGGTACAGATTGAGTAGTCCCAAGACCCGCCAATTGAGCGCGAGCTTGGCGCTCTGACCACGGTCTTGAGGTCGAATCACGGATTTTGCATCGATCACGGCTTTGCGCTGCTCCCCGGCTTAATTCAGAATAGCGCGGCTCAACGCGACCCGATGTGACTTAAGGACAATTCATGAATTTGCACGAGTATCAGTCAAAGCAGCTTTTTGCTCATTACGCCATTCCGGTGCCGAAAGGCGAGGTGGCGTCCTCCGCGGAGGAGGCCGTGGCCGCGGCCAAGAAATTGGGCGGCTCTCTGTGGGTAGTCAAGGCCCAGGTGCATGCCGGCGGTCGCGGCAAGGCGGGTGGCGTCAAGGTGGCCAAGGATTTGGAGACGGTGCGCACGGCAACCCAAGCCATGCTCGGCACCACGTTGGTCACCCATCAGACGGGTCCCGAAGGGCTGCCGGTGCACCAGGTTTACGTGGAGCAGGGTTCGAAGATCGTCCGTGAAATCTACTTAAGTCTGGTGCTCAATCGCGAAGCGGGGCGTATCGCGTTCGTCGCCTCCTCGGCCGGCGGCATGGACATCGAGGAGGTCGCCGAGCACACCCCGGAGAAACTCATCCATCTGAACGTCCACCCAACCGCCGGGCTGCAGGACTTTCAGTGCCGCCAGCTGGCGTTCGCGTTGGACTTGACCGGCCCGCAAATCGCGCAGTTCGGCAAGATCGCGCATGCGCTGTACAAGTTGTACCTCGACGAGGACGCGGCGCTGGTGGAAATCAATCCGCTCATCGTCACCGGGGAGGGCGATCTGCTGGCGCTCGACGCCAAGATCGGCATCGAGGATAACGCGCTATTCCGCCACAAGGATCTGGCGGCCATGCGCGATGCCAGCCAGGAGGACGCGATGGAGCGCAAGGCCGCGCAGCACGAACTGAACTACGTGTCCTTGGACGGCAACATCGCCTGCATGGTCAACGGTGCGGGTCTTGCCATGGCCACCATGGATCTGATCCAGTTGCACGGCGGTTCGCCGGCAAATTTTCTGGACGTGGGCGGCGGTGCGACCAAGGAACGGGTCTCGGCCGCTTTCAAGTTGATTCTTTCGAATCCCAAGGTCACGGCCATTCTCATCAATATTTTCGGCGGCATCGTCCGCTGCGACATGATCGCGGAGGGCATCATCGCGGCGGTCA
>CAZZXZ010000103.1:0-12521 GCA_964658135.1 uncultured Acetobacteraceae bacterium
CCATCAGCGGCATCGCCGGCATCGGCGGCAAGGCATTCGTCGACGTGAACCAGATTCCGCCGTCGGCCATCGATCATATCGAGGTGCTCGCGGATGGCGCATCGGCCATCTACGGCTCGGATGCCATCGGCGGCGTGGTGAACATCATTCTCAAGTCGGACTACGAAGGCGCCGAGGTGGGTGTACGGGACGGTCAGGCGGCCGGCGATTATCGCGAAAAATCCGGGTTCTTCACGGCCGGCACGGCCTGGCACGGCGTGCACATCACCGCCTCGGGAAGCTGGTCGCAGAACGACCCCCTGTATCAGGATCGGCGCGCCTTTTCGAGCCCCATCACCGGCCGCGTGACCGCCGTGCCCGGCACCATCGGCGGTGCCAATCCGGCCATTCTCGCTCCCGGGCTCAATTCGCCGAGCGCCGTCAACCCCACGGGCGCACAAGCGACGGCCCCGAATCAGTCAGCGCTGGTCGCCAACGGCACGTACCTGCCGTCCACCAACGGCGCCATCGCGTCGACCTACGATTTGTCGCAATTCCAAACGCTGTTGCTGGGCCAGGATCAAAAGGCGTTCAGCGTCAATTTGGACGACGAACTCATCGAAGACCGCTTGACCGCTTTCGGCGACGTCGAATACTCGCACAACAAGAGTTTCTCGCAATACCTGCCGGTGACCCAAACTCTGACCGTGCCGGCGGGAGCCGCCTACGACCCGCTGACGACGACATTTCCCAGCGTGAACTTCGCCGACTGGTCCGCGCCCAAGCGGGTCGAGAACACCGCCGATTCCGAGCGCTTCACGGCCGGATTGCGCGGCGACATCACGACCCATTGGAGCTGGGAAGCGGCGTACGTGTACAGCCACAACACCTTGGACCAAACCCAATCGAACTTGATCTACGCGCCGAATCTGCCGCTGGCCATCGCCGGCGGCTACGATGCCGGCGGCAATGCCGTGCCCGGCGGCGCCTACAGCAAAGTGTACGGCGGCTATTCCACGAGCGCGCCTCTGGTGCTGCAGCCGGCACTCGATCCCTTCGCACGCGCGGCGGGTTTGAACCCGGCCTCGCTCGCCAACGTCTACGGCCAGGAAATCATCAAGACCTCGAGCTATCTGCACTCCGTCGACGGATCCGTGGTCGGCACGTTGGGGTCGCTGCCGGCCGGTGCCATCGGCCTCGCGGTGGGGTTCAGCTACCGAGAGGAGGGACTTTCCGCGCACACGGACCCCAATGGCACCAATACGGGACCCACCGCGCAACGCTGGATCGGGGGCACCTTCGCCGATCGCTATGCCCAGAGCCGCAACGTCGAAGGCGGCTATGCGGAGGTACGCATTCCCCTCACCAGCCCGGAGTGGAATTTTCCGGCCGCGCACGCGCTCGATTTGATCTTCGCCGGGCGCGAGGAGCGCTACAGCGACGCGGGCAGTTCGTTCGTCCCCAAATTGAGCTTTCGCTGGCAGCCTTTCAGCGAATCGGTAACCGTCCGCGGCAGCTACTCGAAGTCCTTCACAGCGCCCACGTTGTTCGCGGAGAGCGGACCCACGGATACGCGCATCGTCGGCAGCGCCGTCATTCAGAGCGTGTTCGGTATCGCCAATCCCGGCTTCAACGGCGAGGATGGCAACAACCCAAATTTGCAGCCGAGCAGAACGCAGACCCACACCGTGAGCGTGACCTTCACGCCGAAGGATGTGCCCGGCTTGTCGCTGTCGGGCGAATTCTCCGCGATCAATCAGCATGGATTTCCCGGCGGTATCGGTTTCACCAACATTTTGCAGAACGTCAATCAGCTGGGCGCGGCATCGCCGTTCGCCGGCAACGTGGCCATGGGCAACTTTCCGGGTCAGCCGGGCGCGGTCGCCTTCACCACACCAGGACAGCTCGCAGCGTATCTCGCCGCGAACCCCAACAACGCCTCCAACATCTATGCCATCGACCGCTTCCAGAACTTGGGCGGCGTGCAAGCGCGGACTTATACGGTCTCGGCAGGATACGAACTGCCGGCGACTCCCATCGGCGTGTTCGACGTCAACACGTCGGGGACCATTTTTGATTCGTTCAGATTCCAGGCGCTGCCTTATCAAGCTTATTACGAGTACGCCGGATACGCCACCAACGGGGGCACGGGAGTGCAAGGCACGCTGCCGAAATACCGCTTCTACACGCTCTTCGACTGGCATCGCGAGCACTGGAGCGCGAACATCGCGAACACCTTCGTCTCCGCGGTGACCGACATCGGCGCGGGCGGCATCGTCTACCAGACCAGCACCACGCTCAAGCCCATCCCGGTGGCCTCCTACAGCACCTGGGACGTGCGGCTGGCCTATACCGGCGACGCCCTGTTGCACGGCTTCGCGAAGAGCTGGACGGTGTCGCTCGGCGTGAACAATGTGGGCGACCGCATGCCGCCGAGTTCGGCACAGGCGTTTACCGACAACAACGCCGATGTGTCCACCTACTCGCCCATCGGGCGGCTGGTTTATGCCACGGCCGCGGTCAAATTCTAGAGCGGACACCGTCCGCTTCAACACTGGAGTATTCGATGAAGCGCATTCTCGTAAGCATGGTAGGTTTCGCGTGTCTGGTGACGGCGCACGCGGCGCCGTCGACCAAGATCTATGCCCAGGAATTGGTCGATCGGACCATTGCCAAATATCCCGATGTCGTGGTCATGGCCATGCACGTCACGCCGCCCAAAGGCGCGCAGAACGTCATCATCGCCTCGAATATCGGTCGCATCGGCAAGCCGGCGGACGAGGATGATCTGCGCGTGGTGAAAACCGGCGTCCCCAACCTCGCGATCAACAAGGCCGGCGACCGCTTCGAGGCGGAGCTCGTGTTCCGCGACGCCAACGCCCGGGCCATCGGCGCGCTCGGCATCGTGTTCAACTACAAGGCCGGCGACGACAAGGCCGCGTTGCAGTCGCGCGCCGAGACCATCCGCGACGAGCTTGCGCGGCGTATTTCGCACATCGCCAACCTCATGGAACCCGCACAATTCGACACGGCCAGTCCCACCCGCTCGTACGGCCAGGCGTTGGTCGATAGGGAACTGGAGCGGCATCCGCACGTGGTGATACTTGCCCTACATGCGAAGCCCGCCGGTATCGACGCCAACGAGATCGTCGCCTCGAACATCGGCCGTATCGGCAAGAAGGCCGACGAGGACGACATGCACGTCATCAGCTCGGGTGAGGCGAAGCTCGAACTGAACGAAACCGGCGACCGCTACGAAGCGGAACAGACCCTGCTCGACGTGTCGGGGCAGGTGATCGGGGCGGTCGGCGTGGTGTTTCCTTACGTGAAGGGTCAGGACACGAAGCCGCTGCAGGCCGAGGCTGCCGCGGTACGTCAGGAACTGTCGCGACGTATCTCCAACGTCGACAACCTGGTGCAGCCGTATCCGTTCGACGCCAGGTATGCCGCGGACACCTACGCGCAGCAACTCCTCGATGGCGCGCTGGACTCGCATCCGGACGTGCTGATCATGGCCATGCACGCGGCAGCGCCCGACGGCTCGGGCTATGTCATCGCCGCGTCGAACATCGGCCGCATCGGCAAGAAGGCCGACGACGACGACCTGTCCGTCATCAACACGGGCAAGCCCAATCTCGAGGTCAATGCCGGCGGCAACCGCTTCGAAGTGGAAACGCCCATGTTCGATGCCGTCCGGAACAAGATCGGCGCGCTGTCCGTGGTGTTTCCCTACCGGCCGGGGGCGGACAAGAAGGCGCTCCAGCAACGCGCCGAGGCCATCCGTGACGCGCTGGCGCCGAGCATACCGAGCGTCGGCCGATTGTTCGAGTCCGCCTCGCGCGGCACCGACAAAGGCCGGGCCGCGGGCTGAGAACGGCCGCCTCAGAGCAAGAGGTCAGGCTTTTGGCGAATCGCTTTATCTCGCGGCGTGCTACTTTTCGCGCGGCTGATATTTTATTGGACGACGCATGATGATGGTACGCGGCATGATTTCGGGGGGAACGGCGGCATTGAGCCTGCTGGCCGGCTGCGCCTTGCACGCGCCGCCGCGCGCCGCGCCGTCGCTGCCGACCGCGTTTACCGCACCAAGCGTCGATGGCGGCGCGGCGTGGCCGAGCAAGGACTGGTATCGCGGCTTCGCGAGCGAGGAGTTGAACGCGCTGGTCACTCAGGCCGCGGGCGACAATCTAGACTTCTCCATGGCGCGGCTTCGGGTCGCACAGGCCGATGCGCGTGCGCGCCAGGCCGGTGCGGCGATCCTGCCGAGCGTCGACTTCGGCGGCAATGGTAATTATCTGGCGGGGCATTCGGCGGCGGGGAGCGCGCACGAGACCGATTGGTCCGCGCTGGTGTCGGCCAGTTACGAAATCGATTTCTGGGGCAAGAACCACGCCGCGGCGCAGTCGGCCGGCTATCTCGCCATCGCTTCGCGGGCGGACCGCGACACGGTGGCGCTCACGATGCTGTCCGGCGTCGCCAACGATTACTTTCAGGTGCTTTCCTTGCGCGAACGCTTGGCCATCGCCCGCGCGAACGTCGATGCCGCGCACGGGCTGCTCGACGTGATCCAGGCGCGGTTCGACGCCGGCATCGCGACCCCGGTGGAGCTCGCGACCCAAAAAGCGACCCTGGCGGCCGCCGCCCTGGTGGTGCCCGAACTGCAGCAGCAGGAGTCCGAAGGTCTCGCGGCGCTGGCCTTGCTGCTCGGCAGGGCGCCGGAGGGCTTCACGGTTGCCGCCGAATCATTGGAATCCTTGGTCGAACCCAAGGTGGCGGCGGGTTTGCCGTCGGAACTCATCGCGCGGCGTCCCGACGTGGCCATGGCAGAAGCGAACTTGCGCTCGGCCGATGCCGATCTCGTGGCGGCGCGCGCGGCGCTGCTGCCCTCGCTCACCCTGACCGCCAGCGGTGGCGTGCAAAATCCCGCGCTCAACGCCGCCATTCTCAGTTTGAGCGGCGTGGGACCGACCCTCAATCTGGGTGCGGCGCTGACCCAGCCCATTTTCGACGGCGGCAAGTTGCGCGCGGTGCGGGCCGAGGTCCAGGCCAAGGACGAGGAGCTTGCCCTGACCTACCGGGCCGCGATTCTGACCTCGTTGGTGGACGTGGAAAACGCATTGTCGGCCGTGCAGCGGCTCGATGCGGCACGCGACCTGCAGAATGAAAACGTGACGCAGAGCGAGCGCGCCTTCGAAGGGGCGCGCCTGCGCTACAAGGCCGGTTCCGGCGATTTTCTCACCACGCTCGAGGCACAACGCCTGGTCTACACCGCGCGCGATCAGTTCAGCCAATACCGCCTCGCGCGCCTGCAGGCCCTCGTGAGCCTGTGCAAGTCGCTCGGCGGCGGCTGGCAATCGGGAGACACCAACGCCGCCTCTGCCCCGGCGACCACTCGGGCTGCGCCATGACGGAACACCTAACGATGAATACACCTGTGTTGATGGCCGCGGTTTTCGCCGCGCTGCTGCTGGGCGGATGTCAGAAGACGACCGCACCCGCGCCGGGCGGCGCGGCTGCGGCGGTGAACGCGCCGGCCGGCGGCGCGGCGCCGGACGACGCCAAGCCGGGCGACGAGAAGGCGCCCGGCGAGACCAAAGCTGCGCAAGCCACTGAGGGCGTCACACTCTCTGCGGAACAAATCCAGAAGATCGGCCTGACCACCGAGCCAGTCAGGAAGGTCGATTACACCGATGAAGTCGCGGGCTACGGCACGGTGATCGCGCACGAAACCATCGCCACCGCGGCGGCGGAGCTCGCGACCGCGGACGCCACCGCCAAGCAGAGCCGTTCGGCGCTGGCACGCTCGAAGCGCCTCGCAAACACGCCGGGCGCTCTGTCCGCCGACGTCGAGGAGACCAATCTTCGTCAGTCGGCAGTCGACGAAGCGGCGCTGACGCTGGCCCGCCAACGGTTGTCGGCAACGTTCGGTCAGTCGCCGCCGTGGAAGGACGATTCGAACGATCCGCTGCTGCGGCAACTCGCCAACGGCACCAGCAAACTCGTGCGCGTCACCTTTCCTCTGGGCGAGTTGCCGGGCCCGACGCCGAAAGCGCTGCGCGCCGCGCACATCAACTCGCAGCATGGCGATACGGGCTGGGACATGACGCGGGTGTGGCCCGCTCCCGCCGATGCCAACGTGCCCGGGCGCAGCTTCTTCGCGGTGCTCAACAAGGACGATGCGGGCGAGGGCGAACGTCTGTTGGTCTTCGCGCCCGTGGGCGCGGTGGAGTCTGGCATGCTGATTCCCGCCGCCGCGGCCGTCATCAGCGACAGCAAGTATTGGTGCTACCTCGAAAAGAAACCCGGCACCTTCGCGCGCACCGAGATCGACGTCGACAAGCCGCTGCACGGCGGCTACTTCGTGACGCAGGGCGTCGCCGTCGGGGACAAGGTCGTCATGCGGGGGGCGGCGCTGCTGCTCGCCCAGGAATCCAATTCCGGCGCGGGTGCCGACTAAGCATGATGCGCGCGTTGGTGACACTTTGTGTACGGCACTTCGGCGCCGTAACGGCGCTCAGCGTGTTCGCGCTCGTGCTCGGCTGCTGGGGGGCGCTGCATGCGCCGCTCGACGTGTTTCCCGAGTTCGTGCCCTCTCAGGTGGACATCCAGACCGAAGCACCGGGGTTCGCCCCGCAGCAGGTCGAGGAACTGGTCACCAAGCAGGTCGAGAACGCCGTCAACGGCGCGTCGGGCCTGGCAACCCTGCGTTCGGAGTCCATTCCCGGTCTGTCGGTGGTGACCCTCACGTTCACGGACGGCGTCGACGTGCACATCGCGCGCCAGGGGATCTCCGAGCGCCTGTCGGAGCTCGGCAGCAGCCTGCCGGCGGGCGTCGGCACGCCCAAGCTCTCGCCGCTGGTGTCGAGCACCATGGACCTGCTGAAGATCGGATTGCTCTCCGACAAGGTCGACGCCTACACCCTGCGCGATACGGCGGATTGGATCATCAAGCCGCGCCTTCTGGCGGTGCCCGGCGTCGCGCACGTCATCGTCTTCGGCGGCGACGTGCGCCAGATCCAGATCGCCCCCGACATGCGGAAGCTGTCGAGCTTCGGTATCACCCTCACCGAAGTGTCCGATGCGGCAAAAGCGGCGCTGCCCCTGCGCGGCGCGGGCTTCATCGATCTTGCCGCACAGCGCGTGCTCCTCGAATCGCCCACGCCGCTGCCCGACCTCGATTCCATCGGCCGTGCCGTGGTGACCGTGCGCGGCGGCACGCCCATCATGTTGCGTGACTTAGCCTCGGTGCAGATGGCGCCGGCGCTGCGCTTCGGCGATGCCTTGATCATGGGCAAGCCCGGCGTGCTGATCTCACTGGCGAGCCAGTACGGTGCGAATACCCTGACCGCGACGCTGGCCGTCGAGAAGGCGCTCGCCGATCTCGCGCCGTCGTTGAAGGCGCAGGGCATCGATCTGTATCCCGGGTTGCAGCGTCCCGCGAATTTCATCGAACGGGCGTTGGGGGACCTCAAGAACTCGCTGGTCATCGCTGCGGTGCTGATTCTGGCGGTGCTGTATTTCTTCCTGCGCGACCTGCGCGCTGCGCTCATCGCGTTCACGGCGATTCCATTGTCGCTGCTCGCCGCGGTGGCCGTGCTCGACCACATGGGTCTGACGCTCAACACCATGACCCTGGGCGGCTTCGCGGTGGCGTTGGGCGTGCTGGTCGACGACGCCATCATCGGCATCGAGAACATCCTGCGCCGGCTGCGCGAGAACGGCGCGTTGGCCGTGCCGCGGCCGCGCCTCGCCGTCGTCTTGGAGGCCTCGCTCGAGGTGCGCGGACCGGTGATCTATGCGACTGCCGTGGTCATCGCGGTGTTCCTGCCGGAGTTGTTCACCTCCAGCGTGCAGGGGCATTTCGTCGGACCGTTGGCGCTCGCCTTCATCTTCGCCGTGGTTGCGTCGCTGCTGGTGGCGATGACCTCGACGCCCGCCCTGTGTGCGTTGTTTCTGCGTCAGCACGATGCGCGGCCGGAAGCCCGCTGGCTCATGCGCCTCAAAGCCTGGCAGGGGTCGGCGGTGCATGGTGTCGCCGCGCATTTCAAGGTGGTCGCGGCGGTGCTGATCGCACTGGTGATCGGCGCGGTCGCCGCCTTGCCCTTCCTGGGGGGCACCTTCATGCCCGACTTTCGCGAAGGCCACTTCGTCATGCAGGTCTCGAGCGCGGTCACCGGCACCTCGCTCGATGCCATGCTCGATCTCGGCAAGCGCATCAGCGCCGATGTTCTCGCGCTGCCGTACGTGAAGACCATCGAGCAGCAGGTGGGACGTGCCGAGCTGAGCGAGGACACCTGGGGTCCGCATCGTAGCGAATTTCACGTCGAATTAAAGCCGGATGCCACCGTGGACCAGAGCGTCGCGGAGGAGGACCTGCGCAAACTCCTCGAAAAGTACCCCGGCGTGCAGAGCGAGGTGGTCACGTTCTTGGGCGATCGCATCAGCGAGAGTCTGAGCGGCGAGACGGCGCAGGTGGCCATCAAGGTCGTCGGCAACGATCTCGAAGCACTCGATGCCACCGGCGACAAGATCGTGGCCGCCCTCGGCAAGGTGCAGGGCATCGTCGACTTGCAGTTCAAGAAGCAGAGCGGCACCCCTACCATCGCCATCGCGTTGGAGCCGCAGGCGCTCGCCGCCGCGGGCCTCAAGGTTCAGGACGTGCTCGACACGGTGCAGACGGCCTACGCCGGCGCCATCGCCGGCCAGACCTTCCAGGGGACCCGCACGATCGACGTGGTGGTGTTGCTGCCCGACGCGCTGCGTCATCAGCCCACGGAACTCGAACATCTCATGATCTCGAGTCCCCTGGGGCCGATTGCGCTGTCGCAGGTGGCGCGAGTCGCCGTGACCCAAGGTCGCTACAGCATCGAGCACGACGGCGGCCAGCGCCGCGTCGCCGTCACGTTCAACGTCAACGGCTCACTGCAGAACGTCGTGCAGCAGGCGCAGCAGATACTCGCCCGCGACGTACCGCTGCCGCAGGGAGTGTTCGTCGAGTTCACCGGTGCCGCGCAAGCCGAAGCGCAAACGCGTTACGAACTCGGCATCTACTCAGGGCTCGCGCTGGCCCTGATCGTGATGATCTTGTTCGTGTCGTTTCATTGGCGGGCGAATAGTTGGTTGGTGCTCGCGAACCTTCCGTTCAGCCTGATCGGCAGCGTGCTCGCGATCGCCGTGACGGGCATCGGAATTTCGCTGGGGACGGTGGTCGGCCTGGTTACGGTGTTCGGGGTGAGCGCCCGCAATGCGATCTTGCAGCTGGCGCACTACGAACATCTGGTCGAGGTGGAAGGCGACACGTGGAGCCGCGAGCTGGTCATCCGCGGCGCCAACGAGCGCTTCGTGCCGATCTTGATGACGGCCGCGGTGACGGCCTTGGGCCTCGCACCGCTCGCACTCGGGATCAATCAGCCGGGACAGGAAATCGAGGGTCCGATGGCCGTGACGGTGCTCGGCGGGCTCCTGTCCTCGACGCTGCTCAATCTATTCATTCTCCCGGCACTGGCGCAGCGTTTCGTGCGCGTGCCGCCGCCTGCGCACGGTAAATCCGAGTAGGCACTCGTGCCGGGCGCTCAGAACGCGAAACGGCCACCCACGGTTGGCGCCAGGTTGGTGGTGTAATCATAGGCGACACCCGGGCCGTGAGGAATCGCGATGGCCAGCCCGCCGCTCACGTTGGAATAGGCGACGCCGGCAAAAAGGTCGAAACGCTTGGTGAAGTGATGGTCGGCGTAGAGGGACACTTCATTGAGCGTGCCCGCGCAGGAACTGCGAAAAACGCGTTGAACACGACATACCAATTCTCCAGGAACTCGACCTTGGCTTTGATACCGAGACCGGTCTGTTGCAGGTTGTTCGGCGCAATGAGGAATTGGGAACGATTGCCGTTCCGGTTGATCAATGATTCGCCCTCGTAGTTGTAGCCGTTTTCCGGTAAACCATGGCTGACCCAGCCCGCGCCGACGTCGTACGCGCCATACAGAGTGATGCCGTTCCACGTCAGTGCACAATCGGTGGCGACGAATTCATGCAAGGTCGCGCAGCCGGGGGCGACGGGAGCCGCATGCGAAACGGTTTCGGGGGCGGGCACATCGGCGACGGATTCCGCGCGGCCGACGCCCGTCATCGCACAGACGATCCCCAGGGCGAGGACGGACCTTTTCATGGCTATGCATCCCTCAAGCAGCAGTGATCGCCGTGTTATCTAACGTTGTATTCCGCCATATATAACACAGTTGCCTTGATGGACCTGGCACCTTCTTGCGCCAAGGACGTTCGCCGGTGCACCAACTTGGTGTCCGTTTTCGACGTTGGTCACCGCGCGCAAGCCGCAACGACGCCCAGCCGAGGCTTCTGTCAGTTGGTATCGGTCTTGCATGATCGACGAAGATCGCTTGGACCAACCGCGTCGGAGGCTCTTCGTGAAGCGAACTATCGGAACCGATCTAATGTCGTTCGTGCTGCTGGTTCTTTGCACCTGGATGGGTGCTGATACGGTTCGCGCGCAGGGTAGCGCAAGTGCGCAAGGCCACGAGTCCGGTGCCGGACTTGGCGATCCCGGCATGCCGCACATCCGGCAATTTAAAAGCGCCGTCCTCGGCCGCTACAATTTCGCATCGTCGTATTCGGTTCAATTCGATAAGCCAACCTTGCCGGGCAGCGCGATTTGGGTGGTGGTCTCCTCGCCCGATCACGACTATCCGACTCCCTTCACTTTCCAGGTAACGGACACACAGAACAACGACTACAGCGTTGTCGGCCAGGCCAACGACTTCAATAACGGCATCCAAAGCGTCGCGCATTTCATTGCTTTCTCAACCAAGGGGGACTCTACCGACTGTGACTGCACCCAGATCGGTGAAACCATCACCTTCAGTCTTCTCGAGAGCGGTGCTGCGGCGAGCGACAATTACCTGGGCATATTCGTCGTGGAAGTGGTGGGCCTGAACTCCGACAAATACAGCCATGGCGAAAACATCAATGCCGACCCGGCCATGGGCGCCGATCACGTGTCCTCGGGGTCCATACCCGCATCATCGCCTGTCTTGGTTTTGGCCGTGTCGGAGAATGCCGATGGCGGCGCCAGCGACACGGGCGGATCCGGGTCGGGTGGCCCCGCGCCGGGCTCGGATCTCTGTCAACAAGGCGCGCTTTTCTGGGCTTACGACGAATTCACCTCTCTCGCAACGTTTGCGGCCGGCGTGCTCAAACCCTCGTCAGGTTCGGTCGTCGCGTATTTCGATGCAGCCGCCGAACCCGGTGCCAGTGTGGTCAACAAGAACGAGTACGTAACGGTGGCCATCGCATTTCCGCTCGAGAGCAAGCGGACTCACTGAGCCGACGCGCCGATTCAAAATCGGCGCTCTTTTCCGGCCGCCGCGATCTCGAGCGCCGTGGGCGTTCGGATCACCGTGATCGTGGCGGATGACCGTTCGATCAAGCCCATCGCTTCGAAGCTGTTCAGCCAGCCATCCATGGGCCAGAGGCCCCATTTTCGGTGAAATGTCACGGCATTCGTGACGATGTCCCGAAAGTGCTGCAACGGCGGGTCCACCACCCCATGGTATTGATGAAATGCCCCTGGGCCGCCCGAGAAGTACAGATCCACACCGGCACGTTGTGCGCGAAAACCAAAATCCGTGTCTTCGGCGCCGTACCCGCAAAATGTTTCGTCGAATCCCCCCAAGTTAAAAAATACGGAGCGGCGGATCGCAAAGGCCAGCGACCAAAAAAGTCCGGCATTCGTTTCCCGTCGCAGGCCGGTATCCGGAAAGCTTCGGACCGGATGTGCCCGGGCAACGGCGAGCAGCGACTCCTCCTGCCAATCGCCCGTGAGTTCTCCGGATCCCAGATACCGGACGTCCGCACAAATCAAGCCTGCGGTGCGAGACGCGTGTTCGCTCATGGAAGCGATCAGCTGACGCATGGGTATGCAGTCGACATCGAGAAAGAGTAAGTACTCCGAGTTTGCGGCAGCCGCGGCGGCATTGCGCGCTTTGGCCAAGGGAAGACCACTCGATGGCAGGCTGATCACCCGAATGGGAAAGCGGGTCGAGCGGGGAGCCGTCCATTCGCCCCCCATGTCCACGACGATGAGTTCCTCGGGCAGTACCTCGCTGCGGTGCAGGCCCTCGATCAACTCGGCCAAATGAGCGGCGCGGTTTTTGACCAGCGTCAAGACGCTCATTGGCCCGTTGCTCATCGATTGGCCAATGCTAGAAGCAGCGTGGTCGCTTTACCGGGACCGTCCGGATCATGCAGGCGAGCCAGCCGGCAGCGGTCGAGAGCCTGCGCGCTACTGAGAATGGAAGGCCAATGCAGCGTATTTTCCATGCCGTCGAGCACGACCGCCGCACCCACAGCCGCCAGCCGCCGTGCTTTGGAGAATTGTTCCTCGTAGGGACGCGTCTGCGGTAAACAAACGAATGGGCGGCCGGCGGCTGCCACCGCGCTCACCACGCCATCGCCGGCGGTGCCGACGACGACCCGGGCAGCGGCAATTTCCTCCGCGGCATTGTCGACCCAACCGCAGAGCGTCAGGT
>CAZZXZ010000104.1:0-12501 GCA_964658135.1 uncultured Acetobacteraceae bacterium
GTGGCCACCAGGTCGAGGTGGCCACCAGGTCAATTCGCAGGGAACCTCATCGAGCGCATTCCCTGCGGCGCGCCGCAGGGCGCGCAGCACTCTACAACTTCTTTTCGATGGTCGCGTTTTTCTTCAGCTGATCCACGTAAACCTGAAGTTTCTTCTGGATGACGCCGTTGGTCAGCTGCGGTTTGACCTGATCGAACGGGGGCGGCGCGACCTCACGCGTATCGTCGAGCTTGATGATGTGCCAGCCGAATTGAGTTTGCACCGGCTCCTGAGTCATTTCGCCTTTCTTCAATCCTTTGACGGCATCGCCGAACGGTTTGACCATGCGCGCCGTCGTGAACCAGCCTAAGTCGCCGCCGCTGGTCTTCGAATTGTCGATCGACTCGGCCTTCGCCACATCCTCGAATTTGGCACCGCCCTTTATTTTCTTGATGAGTGCGGTGGCCTGTTCCTTGGAAGCGACCAGGATATGCCTGGCGTGGTATTCGGTCTTGTCCATGCCGGCGATGGCGGTATCGTATTCGGCGTGCAATTCGGCATCGGTGGGTTCTTTGCCCTTCAAATATTTCTGCGATTCGGCGTCCGCCAGCACGCGCATGCGCAGAATGCCCAGCCGGGCGGCAATGTCGGGATCCTTTTCGAGCCCCTCCTTGATCGCCTGCGCCGAAACCAACTGCATCGTGATCATTTCGTCGAGTACTTGGCCTTTCTGTTCAGGGGTCAATTCCGTTTGCTGCTTGCCCTGCAACAGGCTTTTCACATAGATATCGTATTCCGTACGCGAAATGGGAGTGCCGTTGACGACGGCCACTGCCGGCGCAACCGGGGGAGCCGCATCGGTGGCCGTGGGGGTCGCAGCCGGCTGTCCCTTGCCGCAGGCGGATAGCATCACGGCAACGGTTGCCACGGTGGACACCAACGTCCACGGCGTACGAAAAAAATGGGTCATTGGATTCCTCTTGCAATCGTGAAAGCGACTATGGCCGACGTGGCCGACGCGCTCGGGGGCCGCAGTTTAGCCTTTACGGAGCCATCTCTCCAATTATCCTGGCGGCCCCGGCGGAGCTGAGGCCTCGATGGCAAGCGCGTGGATATCGCTCTTGAGCAGGTCGTCCACCGCCGCGTAGACCAGTCGATGTCTCGCCACCGGAGTCATCCCGCGAAAAGCCTCCGCCACGATGCGCACGCGGAAGTGACTTTGGCCGCCGGCGGCCCCCGCATGGCCGGCGTGCAGGTGGCTCTCGTCTTTGATGACCAATTGCACGGGAGCGAATCGCGCCATCAATTTGTGCCTCAGGCGTTGTTCTCGGGTTGGGTCCACCACGTCAGGCGCCTTCCGCTTGCGCAGGCTTGGTCTTGGTGTTCAGCCACATGACCTGAGGCAGCATGAAAATGAGCATCGCCACGCTGATCCCGAACACCTTGAAATGTACCCAGACACTCTCGGCAAAATTTTGCGCGACGTAAATGTTCGCCACTGCGAGCAAGGCGAGCCAGGCAGTCCACAGCATGTTGATGACCCGCCAGGCATGCGCAGAGATGGCCAAGGGTTCGTTGAATACGCCCTCCAGCAGGCGTTTTGCCAGCGGTTGCGCGCCGATGACGGCGCTGCCCAGGAAAGCGGCCGCGGCAAACCCCAGCAGCACGGTGGGTTTCCAATGCAGAAACCGCGTGTCGTGCAGCACCAGGGTGGCGGTGCCGAGCACCACGATGACCGCCGCACTGACGACGTGCATCAGTTTGAACCTGCCGGTGCGCAGCCGATGAATGACCATCAAGAGCACGCAGGCAACCATCAGCGCAGCGGTGGCCCAATAGATGCCGACGAGTTCGAAGGCGAGAAAGAAAACGATGAGCGGCGACCATTCGAGGAGTTGATTCATCCAGGTATCATAGCCGACCAAGATGAGCATCTATCTGCAACTGCATGCCGTGTCGCCCCAGATCCGCTTCATCCGCCAAGCGGTTGAAGTGCTGCGTCGTGGCGGGGTCATCGTGTACCCGACCGATTCCTGCTATGCATTGGGGTGTCACATCGGCGATAAAACCGCCTTGGAACGCATCCGGGAGATACGGCAGACGGATCGTAATCATCATTTCACGTTGGTCTGCCGCGATTTGGCGGAAGTGGGCAAGTACGCGGTGGTCGATAACTCCCAGTATCGATTGTTGCGCACCCATACGCCGGGGCCCTATACCTGGTTGCTGAAAGCGTCGCGCGAAACGCCGCGCCGACTCAAACACGAGCGTCGCGGCACCATCGGCTTGCGCGTTCCGGACCACCCCGTCACCTCGCTGTTGCTCACGGAGCTGGGCGAGCCGGTGATGAGTTCGACTCTGCTCCTGCCGGGGGAGGAGTTGCCGCGTACCGATGCCAGGGAAATCTACGAGCGGCTGGGACATGGCGTGGACATGGTGCTCGATGGCGGCAACTGTGGCCTGATTCCCACGTCGGTCATCGATTTGTCAGGCGAGCGTGCCGTCGTCGTGCGCGCAGGCCGCGGTGACGTCAGCCCCTTTGCCGACGCCACAACCGTATAATACGGTCACTCTGCGGGCCCGCGAGCTTATCTCTGCTTTAAAAATCGAGTGTAAGAATTGGATTTATCTGCATTTCTTTATAAAATATCGATTTGGGCCATACCGGCGCTTTTTGCCATCACCCTGCACGAGGTGGCACATGGATGGATGGCGCGCTACTGCGGCGACCGTACTGCCGATCTGCTGGGGCGATTGAGTTTGAACCCACTACGACACATCGATCCGTTCGGCACCGTCGTGGTGCCGGGTCTTCTGCTCGCCGTCGGCGGTCCGCTCATCGGCTGGGCAAAACCCGTTCCGGTGGCGACCGGCACTCTGCGCAATCCGCGGCGCGCCATGGTCTGGGTCGCGTTGGCGGGCCCGCTCGCCAATCTGGCGATGGCTCTGTTGTGGTGCGGTGTCTTGGGGCTGGCCGTGCGCGCCAATGGCGGTACCGCGCAAGCTCCTTGGATCGAGACGACGATCGCTTGGGTCGAGTTAATGTGTCAGGCGGGCATCATGGTCAACGTGGTGCTCGCGATCTTCAATCTGCTGCCGATTCCGCCGCTCGATGGCGGTCGGGTTCTGGCGGGCTTGTTGCCCGTGCGCTGGGGAAGCCGCCTGGAAAAGCTCGAACCCGTCGGTCTGTTCGTCGTCTTGGGCCTGTCGGTCTCGCGGCTGCTCGATTGGATTTTCGAACCCGCCTTTCGGGTGGTTGCGCGCGTGGTCGTGGCATTCCTCGGATCAGCGGCATGAGCGGACTCATTCAGAATCGTCGGGTGCTCTCCGGCATGCGCCCGACCGGATTGCTGCACTTGGGTAATTATCACGGTGCTTTGAAAAGTTGGGTCGATCTGCAGTACCAGTACGAATGTTATTTTTTCATTGCCGATTGGCATGCGCTGACGACCGGCTACGAAGATACCTCGAAGCTCGAACAGTACGTCTGGACGATGGCCATCGACTGGCTTGCCGCGGGTTTGAACCCCGGCGTCGCCACGCTGTTCATCCAGTCGAAGGTGCCCGAGCATGCGGAGCTGCATCTTTTGCTGTCGATGATTACGCCGCTGGGCTGGTTGGAACGTGTTCCGTCGTACAAGGATCAACAGCTGCAACTCGCGGAGCGGGATTTGCATACGTATGGATTCCTCGGTTATCCGCTGTTGCAGACCGCGGATATCCTGCTCTACCGGCCGCAGTACGTGCCGGTGGGAGAGGATCAAGTGGCCCACGTTGAAATTACCCGAGAGGTCGCCAGACGCTTCAATCACGTCTACGGCCGCGAGCCGGATTTCGAGCAGAAGGTCGAGAAGGCGATCAAGAGTTTGGGCACGCGCAATTCGACGTCGTATCGGTCGCTGCGCAAGCAGTTTCAGGAGACCGGCGACGGTGACGCCCTCGTCAAGGCGCGTGCCCTCGTCGAATCGAACGCGCGGCTCACGGTGGCGGATCGGGATCGTTTATTCGGTTTCATCGAGGGCACCGGTATTTCGATCCTGCCCGAGCCGGAGGTGCTGCTCACCGCCACGCCGAAGGTACCGGGCCTCGACGGGCGAAAAATGTCGAAGTCGTACGGCAACACCATCGGACTTCGCGAAGAGCCGGATTCAGTCGCCCGAAAATTGAAGGCCATGCAAACCGACCCTGCGCGAGTTCGCCGCACGGATCCGGGCGATCCTGATAAGTGTCCGGTTTGGGACCTGCACAAGATCTATTCGAATGCCGAAACCCAAGCCTGGGTGCAGCAAGGTTGCCGCACCGCCGGAATAGGCTGCTTGGACTGCAAAGCGCCGTTGATCGACAAGGTCGTCGCCGAGGTAACCGCGATTTCCAAGCGGGCGGCCGAATACGAGGAAAACCCCGAGTTGGTGCGCGGCATCATCGCGGACGGCTGTGAGCGGGCGCGCGTGGTTGCCCGCGACACGCTGGAGACGGTACGGCAAGTCATGGGCATGAATTATCGATGAGGCCGGAACTGAGCCTCGTCAAAAGCGGCGATGCACCGTTTGCGATGGTGGCCGGGCAGCCGGTCACCGAAATGCCTCGCGACCTCTACATTCCGCCGCAGGCACTCGAAGTGTTCCTCGAGGCCTTCGAAGGTCCGCTCGACATGCTGCTGTATCTCATACGGCGGCAAAACCTCGACATTTTGGACATTCCGATCGCCGACATCACCCGTCAGTACATGCGTTACATCGAATTGATGCAGGTACTGCAGTTGGAGTTGGCGGGCGAGTATTTGTTGATGGCCGCGACGCTGGCCGAAGTCAAGTCGCGGATGCTGTTGCCGCGCCTGAAGAGCGACGACGCTGATGAGGAGGCGGATCCACGCGCCGAACTCGTGCGTCGGCTGCAAGAATACGAGCGGTTCAAGCGGGCGGCCGAAGGCATCGATCAGTTGCCACGCCTGGAGCGCGATACCTGGGTCGCCTGCGCCGAATTGGTCGACCGCAAAGTAGTGCGCATCGCGCCTCAGGTGACGTTGCAGGAAATGCTGCTGGCGTTCCAGGATGTGCTGTCGCGCAACGACATGTTCGCTCATCATCATGTCCAGCGTGAGCCGCTGTCGGTGCGCCAGCGGATGACGGATGTGCTGGCGTCGCTGACCGCCGAGGCGTTCGTCGATTTTCATCGTTTGTTCCGCGCCGACGAAGGCCGCCGCGGAGTCACCGTGACCTTCGTCGCCGTCTTGGAATTATTACGCGAAGGGTTGATCGAGATCGTCCAGTCCGAACCGTACGCGCCGCTCCACGTGCGCCTTGGCAAGCCGACCCATGCGAGTGCTCTATGAATAATCTGTACGTCAAGAATGTACTCGAAGCGGCTTTGCTGGCGGCCGGCCGGCCGTTGGCCGCCGACGAGTTGGTTGCGCTGTTCGATGAGCGCGATGGGTCGAACGCCGACGAAGTGCATGCCGCCATCGCAGCGTTGCGCACCGAATACGAAACGCGCGGGTTGGAATTGGTGGAGGTGGCCAGCGGCTATCGCATTCAGATCAAGCATGCCGTTGCGCAGCCGGTCTCGCGGTTGTGGCAGGAGCGGCCGACGCGGTATTCGCGTGCGTTATTGGAAACCTTGGCGCTCGTCGCATACCGCCAGCCGATTACACGCGGCGAAATCGAGCAAATTCGGGGAGTCGCAGTCAATCCGAACATCATCAAGACGCTGCTCGAACGCAGCTGGATCCGCGTCGTCGGACATCGTGACGTGCCGGGTAAGCCTGAGTTGTTGGGCACGACGCGGGACTTTCTGGACTACTTCAGTCTGCAGAAGCTCGACGACTTGCCGACGCTGGTTCAGTTGAAAGAACTCGAGGAAATGCGGATTCAGCTGAATCTGCCCGGCCCCGAGCCCATCGTCCCGCCCGACGGTTCCGCTCAGGCGCAGGCGTCGTGATGAAGGATCGCGGGCGTGGCGGGCGACCTTTGCGCGGCTCGCGCAAGACCGAGCGCGGCTCGCCGGCGGCCGCCGAGCCCGCGGAGCGAATTCAGAAACTGCTGTCCGCCGCGGGCGTGGGATCCCGTCGGGAAGTGGAGCGCTGGATCAAGGAAGGGCGCTTACAGATCAACGGCGAAGTGCCGGCGTTGGGCGCCAAACTGGTGGCGCGTGATCGCATCACGCTGGACGGTCGACCGGTGCGTCTGCACACGCCGAAGACGAAGGAATTGCGCGTGCTGCTGTTCCATCGTTCGCCGGGCGAGCCGCTCGATCTCAAGGCCGCGACGTCGCGTGCCGCCGAGCATTTGAGTCTGCCGCGCGCATCGGGACGTTGGCTGGCGATCCAGCCCATGCCGCCGGTGGATGGCGGCTTGGAGATTCTGACCGACGATGGCGCGTGGGCCCATCGCGTGTCGCAAGGCGTGCATGCGCTGACCATCGACTACGTGCTCAGAATGCGCGGGCCTCTCAACGAGACGTTGGTAGAAGAATTCCGCGGCGCCACCGATTGCGAGGGCGATCCAATGTCCATCTTGAAAGCCGACGCGCAATTTGGGGAAGGCTTCAATCACTGGCTCAGTGTCACGGCGCGCGCGACCCGGTCGGCCCAGGTCAGACATTGGTGGGCGGCCCGCGGAATCATCGTCAGCCGTCTCATGCGAGTACGCTTCGGACCCGTGCATCTGTCCCGCGAACTGCCGCGTGGTCACTCGCGGGCCATGCTGGCGAGCGAACGCAATGCACTCATCAATGAGATCCGGGCTGCCAAAACGGCCTACGATGAGCACCAACAGCCGACTTTGGATACGCCGGGCGACTGACCGATCGTCACTGCGCATCGAAGTATTGTCCATCGGTGCCACGGCCGTGCGCACTCAACAGATACAAAAACGGGCCGGTGACGGAGGCGGGGCTGGGAAGCGTATTGGGATCTTCCGCCGGATAGGCGGCCGCGCGCATCGCGGTGCGCAGGCGGCCCGGATTCACGCTGTTGACGCGCAGATTCGGCTCGCCCTCGAGTTCCTGGGACCACATGCTGCGGACCGACTCCAGGCCGGTTTTTGCCACGGCATATGCACCCCAAAAAGGGCGTGAATTGCGCACCACACCGCTGCTGACGAAGATCACCGACGCGTCCTGCGACTGGCGCAGCGCCGGCAGCAAGACTTGGGTCAGTATGAACGGGGCGGTCAGGTTGACGTGCAGCACCTTGCACCAGGTTGGCACGTCGTATTGTTCCAAGGGCGTGCGATCGCCGAGCAGCCCGGCCGCATGCACCACGCCGTCGAGTCGACCGAATTCGCTGCCGACGGTCTTGGCCAGGCCGTCGTACTCCACGGCGGTGGCGGTCGCGAGGTCCAGCACGGCAAGCGCCGGCTGCGGGCCTTTCAGCGCCTCGATTTCATCATAGACGCGCTCGAGTTTCGCAGCATTGCGGCCGCACAGCACGACGGTCGCACCGGCGCGCGCGCAATCGATCGCGAGCGCCCGACCGAGGCCGCCGCTCGCACCGGTCAACAGGATCACGCGCCCGTCGAGTAAACCGGCAGCCGGCTGGAAATCTTTTGGAATTGACATGAATGCTCCGGGGTCGTCAATGAGAAGCCGCGGCGTGCCGTGCGGCCTGCCACGCGTTGTACAGGTCAGCGAGATACGCGGTCCAGCCCGTGCCAGGCCGTGTAACCACATGCTGTTTGCCCAATGCGGCGAGTACCGACACGTGCCGTAACAGCGGCCGCTCGGCCGCCGGCAGCAACCGGGCGGCATTCCAGAAGTCCTCCGCCGAGCGTCGGCGCAGCTCTTGCAAATACGCTGCCAGACGAGCGGGTGCCGCGGCGGCCGCCAGGTCGTCGTTGTCGATGTGCGCGGCCAATAATTCGTCGATGGGGAACAAGATGCGGCCGACACGCGCGTCGCGTCGATAGTCCTCGACCGCGCGCGCCAGGTATTGCGCCACCGCGAGGGACGCGGTGCAGGCGGCGAGGCTCGCAGCGTCGATGGGACATCGCGCCAAGCGGGCCGCCACGCGCAAGGGAACACCGGACAGTGCGTCGGCATGCGCCCGCAGTTCGTCGGCGCGTTCGAGCGGCACACCCGCAATCTGCGCTGCGGCGGCATCCACCACCGGGTACAGGCCGGATAATTCGGCGCCGTCCGCGTTCGGCAAGTCGGCAAGATAACGGGTGATGGGATGCAGCGCGCCGCCGGCAACGAGCCGCCGCAATTCATCGTGCCACCAGGCCAGTTTGATGCGCGCGACGTCCACCTCGGTGGCCGGATCCGATAACGCCTGCCATTCCGCCATCAAGGCGTAGATCCCGAGCAGCGACTCGCGCGCGCCGGGGGCTGCGAACAACCAACTCCAATAGCGCGCGCTGCCCGCAGGAATCGCACGGCTGCGGTAGGGCTCCTCAAGGGTCTTCAAGGCGGGCCTCGGCGGCGGCGCTGCGCGGCGGTCGTGCTTGGGTCGCGATTGGTTCCAAGGACGGCATCGCGCGATCGATGCGCAGGCCCAGTTCCGGGAAACGGCGGGCGGCCGGCAGCACCTGTTGTTCGAGCGAGCCCACCGCCTTGTTGAACGCTTCGACACTGCCATCGAGCGATTTACCGAGCTTGGCCAAATGTTCGCCGAACACCGCGAGCCGCTTGTAGACATCCTCGCCGAGGCGGCGTATTTCGCCGGCATTATCCGCCAATGCAGATTGCTTCCAGCCATACGCCACCGCTTTCAACAGAGCGACGAGGCTGGTGGGCGTCGCGAGCATGACGTTTTGCCGCAAGGCTTCGTCGATCAAGGCCGGGTTTTCCTGCAGCGCTGCCGACAGGAATTGATCGCCCGGCAGGAAGAGCACGACGAAATCGGGACTCTGGTCGAATTGCGCCCAATAATTTTTCGACGCAAGTTCGCGCACTCGGGCGCTGACGATGCTCGAGTGGCGGCGCAGCTCCGTGGCACGCGATTCGTCGTCCTGGGCTTCCACGGCGGCGAGATAGGCCTCGAGCGGCGTTTTGACATCGACCACGATGTCGCGATTGTCGGGCATGTGGACGACCATGTCGGGCCGCACCGCCCCGGCTTCGGTCGCTCGGTGCAGTTGCGCGGTGAAATCGACGCGCGCCGTCATGCCGGCCAATTCCACCAGCCGCTTCAAGGTGATTTCACCCCATTGACCGCGCACGTCGGGGCGCCGCAGCGCAGTCACCAGATTGCGTGTCTCGCGCGACAGCAAAGATTGTCCGCTCGCCAATATCTCCATCTGCACCTTGATGGTGGCGAACGCATCGATTCGCTCTCGTTCTATGTTCTGGATTTGATGTTCCGTTTTGGCGAGCGCTTCGTGTATCGGTTTGACGAGGGAGTCGATCGCCGTCTCGCGTACCTGCAAAGCGTGCGCGGCGTCGAGCGCCTGACGCGCCAGGCGCTCTTTCGCCAATTGCAGAAAGACTTCGTTGTTGGTCGCCAAGCTGTCGCGGGCGAGCTCGCCGAATACTCCCTGCAGTTGTTCGCGAGAGCGTGCGAAATCCCGTTCGCGTTCGGCGCTCAGGGCGTCGTCGGTTTTGATGCGCGCTCTCGACACTTCGAGCTCGAGGCGCAGCGCCTGTTCACGCCGAATCCGCCAGAGCAGCGTGACGAGCACGCCGAAACCCGCGCCGAGCGCTGCACACAGCGCCCACGTCCAGGCATCCTGGCCGTTCACGAGGCCCCGCGATTCAGCCAAGCCAGCAGTTCGAACGGCTCGCCGAGCGCGCCATCGGCGCCCCAAGCGCGCCAATCCTCATCCGGCGCGAGATAACCGTAGGTCGCGACCAACGCGGGCATCCCGGCCGCATGGGCCGCTTGAATGTCGCGTTCCGCATCGCCCACGTAGACACCGTCGGCGGGCTCGATGCCCGCCAATGCGGCGGCGTGCAGCACGGGCATGGCATGCGGCTTACGCTCGGCGAGCGAGTCGCCGCTCACTACGCAACAGAACAGCGCCCGCAGTCCGAGCTCATCCAGCAACGGCTCCGTCAACCAAGCGGGTTTGTTGGTCACGATCCCGAGCGGCAGCCCGCGTTCGGCAAGCTCCGCGAGCACGCCCCGCATGCCAGGAAACAAGCGCGTGTGCACCGCGATGGCGCCCCGATAGATCTCCAGAAACCGTTGCGTCAGCACCTGTGCGCGGGTGGGTTCGGCATCGGGGAAAGCGAGCCTGACCAGCGGTCCCGCGCCATGACTGACCAGCGCCCGCACCGTGTCGTAGGGCAGCGGCGCGCGGTCTGCTTCGGCACGCAGTGCATTGAGCGCGGCAATCATGTCGGGCGCCGTATCGAGCACGGTACCGTCCAGATCGAACAGGATCGCACGCGGGGTCACGCCCATGTCAGGCCGCGGCGACCAGGCGGAAATGAGCGAGATAATTGACGCCGGTATCCGGCGACAACCGGAAGGCGCGGGTCAACGGGTTGTAGGCGATGCCGCTCAAGTCCTTCAACTCCAATCCCGCGCGGCGTCCCCAGCGCGCGAGTTCCGACGGGCGAATGAACTTCATGTATTCGTGGGTGCCGCGCGGCAGCACGCGGGCGACGTACTCGGCGCCGAGAATGGCCACCGCGAACGCTTTCACGCTGCGGTTCAACGTCGACACGACGATGTCGCCGCCGGGTTTGACGAGCTTGGCGAGCGACAGCAAAATCGCCGCCGGATCCGGCACGTGTTCGAGCATTTCCATGCACGTCACCACATCGAAACTCGCGGCCTGTTCCGAAGCCAACGCGTCGACCGCGACGGCCCGATAGCTGACCGCAACCTGACTTTCCAATGCATGCAGCTCGGCCACGTCGAGCACGGCCTGCGCCAAGTCGATGCCGAGGACGCGGGCTCCCGCGCGGGCCATCGACTCCGCGAGAATCCCGCCGCCACAGCCGACATCGCAGACCTGCTTGCCCGCGAGCGCGCCCAGCCGTTCCACGTACCGCAGGCGCAGCGGATTCAAATCGTGCAACGGCTTCGACGGACCGCTCGGATCCCACCAGCTCTGCGCAAGCGCGGCAAACTTGGCGAGTTCGGCCGGGTCGGCGTTAGCAGCCGTGGTGGCGTCAGCCGTGGCGGTCATGTTCATCTCCAGTCGAGTGGATCGATCCGAGGTCGACTCGCTGCAGCAAAGCTGGCCAGTCGAGCCGGGTGAATTGTCCGTCATAAACCAACGCGCGACCGGCCACCCAGATGTCGTTGACCATGTCGCGGGCGCCGTGCTTCGACAGCGCGCCAATGGGTGGAACGGCTGCGCCCTCCAGCCCGGCCAGAAGCAGGCCGGGTTCATGCAGATCGACGCAGCATACGTCTGCCCATTTGCCGGGCTCCAGCGTACCGATCTGCGTATCGAGTCCGAGCGCAGCGGCCGCGCCGCGCGTGGCGGCCGCGAGCAAGTCCCAGGCGCTGCCGTCCACGGGAGTGTCTGCGGAGTCGGTCAACGCGGCGAGCAGGGTCATTTCGTTCCACGGATCGCGCGCCGCATCGGCAGCCCCGGTGCCCGTCCCTAGCCCGACACGTACGGCGGTGCGCGTCCACGTTGCCAGCGGCCGTATTGAAGGGGCAACTCGCAGGCTCGCTCTCGGGCACAGGACGATGGCGATGCCGCTCAACTGCGCCAGCGCCAGGTCGTCGGCGTTCGTCAGCGTCATGTGCGCCGCGGTCAACGCCGGCGTGAGCAGTTCGAGGTCGCGCAAACGTTCGAGCGGACGTTGGCCGTGGCGGGTCAGACAAGCGTCGATTTCCGCGTGCGATGCATGCAGCGACATGACCACTCCCGCGTCGAGTTCGGCTGCCAGGGTAGCGATGCGCCGCCAGCTGGCATCGCCCATGGCAGCCGCCGCAGCGGGGGCGAATGCGGTCGCAATGGTCGGGTGGCCGCGATGCTCGTCGCGAAACCGCAGCGCTCGAGTGATGTATTCGTCGACGTTGTCGGCCCAGGAGCTCGGGCGTTCGCAAATCGGCAGACCGATGAGTATGCGCATACCCTGTGCCGTCGCGACTCGCGCCGCATCCTCCGGCGAGCCGTTCATGCAGCAAAAACACGTCGTGCCCGACTTCAGCATCGCGGCAATCCCGAGCATCGCGCCGACATCCCCCGGAGCCATGGCCGTGTACGCGTTCACCAAGCCCGGTAACAAGACGTGATGCGGACGATCGACGTGCACGCTGGCGCGGTAGCGGGCAACTGCGACCTCGGTCGGCAACAAGTCGATGATCCGGCCGTCCCGGACGATCAAAGTATGGTTTTCCGCCACCGCGTCGCGCGCGGTCATGGGCAAAACCCAACGGCAAGATATGCTTAAGTCAACAGGAACGGCGAGCATGGCCGAAGTATATCGGCTAATACGCATCGGACGCTCAAGCCGCGCGCCGATGTGTGCTAGAATTAGCGCATGTTGAGACCTCGTCTCGCTCCCATAAACCCGCTAAAATAACAGCCCTCGACGGCTTACCGGACTCTCGCAAATGGCCGAGATCGCACGCGAAATATTGCCCGTAAATCTCGAAGACGAGATGCGCAAATCCTA
>CAZZXZ010000105.1:0-12426 GCA_964658135.1 uncultured Acetobacteraceae bacterium
TAAAACGTCTCGCCGTATTTTTGCACCGCGCGGCCTACCTTGTGCCACGTCGGCGCAAGCGCATGCTCCTCCAAGCCCGACAGCGGCGCCATCCCGAGATTGAACCACTGATATTTCTGAGCCTTGCCGAATAGGATGCTTTCGGCCAGCAGGAAATCGATGACCCCCTTGGGCGCCGCAATGCTGTAGCGCATCAAGTCGATGGATAACTCCATATCGACGCCGGCTCGCCACAGATTGGCAAACGCAACGATGGCGCCCCCGCAACGGACCACGGCGCAATCGAAATGGGCCAGGTACCGCTCGTTGAAATAACCCAGTGAAAAGCGCTTCTCACCCGCTTGTTTTTCCGCGAGCCAAGAATCCGATACGGCACGCAATTCCGGCAGCAAGGCGGGCACGTCTTTGCGCGACACCAGTTCGAACACGGCGCCATCCCGGGCGGCGCGCCGATGCATCTGCCGCAGATCCGCGCGCCCGGCACCCTCGAGCGAGAAGGCCTGCAACGGCACGCGCGCCTCTTCGCCGAGCTTGATCAACGTCAAGCCGAGATCGATGTACAGCGACAGATTATCCGGTGCCACCTGATAAAATACGGGAGACACCGCCATGCCGTCGCAGCATTCCAGGAACTCCCACACCAACGGTTCACACAGCACGGCCGGCCCCACGGGATCGCCCATGCACACCCAGCTGCTCCCCGACGCCTGATACATGAGGAACGCCGTGCGATCGTCGTTGAACAACAGATGCTTGTCGCCCAGCAACGCCAAATTGGCATTCGAGTCATGGCCGTTGGAGATCAACACCTCGGCTTGCTCGAAGTCGTCCGCAGCGGGATTCGACAAGGCGGGTTTCGACGGGCGCAGCAAACGCCACAGCGCGTAGATCGCGGCCACCATGGCGGCGACCAATAACGCGCGCAGACTGCGCGGCGCCGACGCCTCGAAGGCGAATTCCCACCACAAATCCTTGGCATACGGCACTTGGCGATACGCGAGCAGAACCAAGCCCACCGACGTCCCGAGCACCAACAGCACCGCGACGATCCACGATCCCGAGAAGCGCTGTTCGATCAGCGAAGCGCGCCGCCGAAAGCGGCTGCGGGCCGATATCAAGAGGGCGGCGACCGCCGCCAGGACGATCGCCTCCTCGAAATCGACGCCTTTGAGCAGCGATACCACGATGCCGGCCCCCAGCAACCAGATCGTCAGCCACCACGCCGCATCCAGCCGCCGGTACAGCCCGTTCGCCAGCACGAGCAAGCCCACACCGACGGCGCTGCCCAGCAAATGCGACAACTCGAGAATGGGCAAGGGCACGAAATGCCGCAACCAATCCAATCGATTACCGATACCCGGCGTGGCACCGGAGAACAGCAACACCGCGCCCGCACCGAACACGGCGATGGCACTGGCCTGCGGCGTCACGGCACTCAGCCAGGTTCGCCCCAACTGCCCCAAGCGCACCATCGGCCCGCGGTGCACCCATATTTCATGCCCGCCCAGCAAACCCAGCGCGGTACCGAACGGCACGAAATAATAAATGATGCGGTAGGCGAGCAGCGCGCCCAACAGATGATCGGGGGGCACGGACCGGAACAACAGCAACAGCACCGATTCGAACACCCCGACACCGCCCGGCACGTTGCTGATGACGCCGGCCGTGATGGCAATTAGGTATAGACCGGCGAACGCCGCGAAGCCGATCGCGGCCTGCGGCGGCAGCAAAACGTAGAGGACGCCGGCGGCGCACAACAAGTCGGCGCAGGCGACCGCAATTTGCGCGAACGCGATGCTCGGACGCGGCACCGGCACCACGAGCCTGCGGTAACGCAACGACTCGTGCCGCGAACTGGCGAGCCACAAATAGGCAACCACCCCCGCGAGCAGCACACACCCGGCGAGCACGCTGAGCCAGGGACTCACATGCAGCACCGACGCAGACAAGCGCGCCTGGGTGAGCAAGGAAAGGCCGAGCAACACCGCGGCGCCGAGCACGAACGTCACCGTGCAAAAACCGATCACCGTGGCGATCTGCTTGGCGGTCAGGCCGAGCGGCGAATAGGCACGATAGCGAATGGCGCCGCCGCTCAACGTATTCAGTCCGACGTTGTGACCGATCGCGAAGCCCATGAACGAAACGAGTGCGAGCTGCGGATACGGTACCTTGGCGCCCGCAAACCGCAGACCGAGGGCATCGTACAAGGTCAAGATCGTGTAGCCGGATAACGTCAGAGCGACGGCTGCCAGCAGCCGCATCGGCGCGATGGCATGCACGTGGGCAATGATGTCCTGCCACCGATACTGCGCCAGCACGTGATGAAGCCAGAAAAGCGCCAGCCCGAAAAGCGCGAGACCGAGCAGCGTGGTCCACGCGGGGACCTTGAGATTTGTATGTGGAACTGACAAGGTGCGTATCGTATCAGGGCGTCAAGACTGCTAGTGTTGGCCTTGGTCGGTAACTTTTTCCAAAAGGGTGACGCACACATGAGTTCTGCCAACGATGGCCGCCAGGCAACCATGGACTTGACGCAGATCTATCGCGAAGAGACGTTTACGGATCGGCGGGTCGGGACCATACGCCGCTTGACGCCGGTGACCGTCGAGGGCGCCAGCGACGACACTCGGCCCGTCCTTTTCGTCGGCCAAGCCCAGGTTATGACGCCGATGGGCGCCGTACCCATCAGCTTCGAACTGGATTCGCCGACGCTCGACGGCGCGATCGCAAAATTCGGCGATGCCGCCGAACAAGCCGTTCAGCAAACCATGCGCGAGCTTCAGGACATGCGCCGCGAACAGGCCACCTCGCTGGTCATTCCCGATTCGGCAGGCGGCGCTCTGCCGAACCCCAGTGACCTCATGGGACGCGGTCGCTCGCGCCGCTAGGCGTGCCTTCCAGGGCCTCCCAGCGCGCGAACGCGGACTCGAGCTCTTTGCCGACGACCTCCAATCTCTGCACAGCGGTCGCAGCGTCGCCGGGACTGCGCCGAAATAACGCCGGGTCCGCGATTCGTGCCGCCAACTGGGCCTGCTCGGCCTCCAAACGCTGAATCGACGCCGGCAATGCCGCGAGTTCGCGCTGGTCTTTGTACGAGAGTTTGCGCGGCTTGAGCGGCGGGCGCACCACCGGCGGTGTTGAGTTGGTTACGCCAGCCCGCGCCGCGGCACTGGCGGTGGGATTGGCAGCGGCAGAGGGTGCAGCACCCGCCGTGGTCGCGGAACGACGTTGCCGCAACCAATCGGTATAGCCGCCCACGTACTCGTTGACC
Organism: uncultured Acetobacteraceae bacterium; assembly: GCA_964658135.1. Taxonomy (GTDB): domain Bacteria; phylum Pseudomonadota; class Gammaproteobacteria; order Steroidobacterales; family Steroidobacteraceae; genus Bog-1198. Next base: position 3,272 of record CAZZXZ010000105.1, read on the forward strand.
CGCCCCGCTCCTTCAAAAACCAACGTACTGGTGACGACGTTGTCGAGAAAAGCGCGGTCGTGGCTGACCAGCAGCAAGGTCCCCGTATAGTTCGCCACCATCTCCTCGAGAAGATCCAGAGTCTCCACGTCGAGATCGTTGGTCGGTTCATCCATGACGAGAAGGTTGCTCGGCTTCGCAAATAGCCTGGCCAACAGCAAGCGGTTGCGCTCGCCACCCGAGAGCATGCTGATCGGCGCATGCATACGCTCCGGCGGGAACAGGAAATCACGCAAATAGCTCGACACATGGCGCGCCTGGCCGTCGATGGTCACCGTCTCGCCGCTGCCGCCCGTCACGTTATCCATGATGGATGCGCTTGCATCCAGCTGATCGCGCTGCTGATCGAAGTAGGCCGGTTGCAGCGAGGTGCCGCGGCGGATCGAGCCGGACGTGGGTTCGAGTTCACCGACCAGGAGTTTGATGAGCGTCGACTTGCCGCAGCCATTCGGGCCGATGATGCCGATGCGATCGCCGCGCACGATGCGCGCGGAAAAATCCGCGATGAGGGTACGTTCGCCATACGTCTGGGTCACGTGCTGGGCTTCGAACACCAGCTTGCCCGAAGCGGCCGCTTCCTGCACGCGCACCTCGACTTGACCGATGCGCTCGCGCCGTTCACTGCGCTGTACGCGCAGTTCCTTCAGCGCGCGGACCCGACCTTCGTTACGGGTGCGGCGCGCCTGCACACCTTTGCGGATCCATACTTCTTCCTGTGCGAGTTTCTTGTCGAACAGCGCCGAATGCTTTGCTTCGTCCTCGAGCGCGGCCGCCTTCAGGGTCACGTAGTTATCGTAGCTCCCGGGCCAACCGCGCAGCTGCCCACGATCGAGTTCGACGATGCGGGTCGCCAAGCGGCGCACGAACGCACGATCGTGGCTGATGAACAGCAGCGCGCCTTCGAAGTCGAGCATCATCTCTTCGAGCCAGCTGATGGCCTCGATGTCCAGATGATTGGTCGGTTCGTCGAGCAACAACAAATCGGGCGCCGACACCAACGCACGACCCAACATCACGCGACGGCGCCAACCGCCGGACAAGGCGCTCATGGGCGCATCTCGATCGAGTTCCAGGCGCGCGATCACTTGGTCCACCTGGAGTTCGGCTTCCCAGTCGCCATCCATCCCGGCCAGATGAACACCGCCCATGACGACGTCCAGCACGGTCTGATCGCTGCCGGGCGAGACTTCCTGCGCGAGCGTCGCCACCTTGGCCCCCGGCCTGACCCACACCTCGCCGCTATCGGGAACGATCCCGCGCGTGATCAACTGCATCAGCGAGGATTTACCCTCACCGTTGCGGCCAAGCAGGCAGACCCGCTCGCCGCGGCGGATTTGCAGGGCGGCATTATCCAGCAGGGGCTTGAGACCGAAGCTCAAGGAAACTTTGTCGAGACGTACGATAGGCATGAGGCCGCGTATAGTAAGCGGCTTCGGCTGCTAACTCACGCTCAAATACCGATCCACAACGACGCGTAGACGCCGCGCTGGGCGGTTTTGCCGGCAATTTCGCCGAGATCGGCCCAGGCGAGCGTGACTGACACGTTTTTAATCGGGCCCCACGCGATGAAAATGTCCGTGGCCGCACTTTCGCGAAATGCGGCGAGATTATTGGGCTTATCGCGGTATTCGGCGCCCAGGAGAAGCTCGTCCCTCAACCAGACGGCAGCCGACAACTCGGGGACGTAGCGGTAGCCATCACCTCCCGCACCGGCCGAACCGAACCCCAGCAGACCGAACTGATTCGCGCGGGTCCGGCGTAGGGTGGCATCCAAGATGACGTTGCGGCCGTCGAGCGCGGCGAAATACATTTTCGTGGCGGCGAGGTACAGATCTACATCCGTCCCGTGTGCCGCGCCTACCGCGCGCGGTATGACGGCGAAATCCAGGGCGTTCTTCCACTGCGCGCCGAACGCGAGCTCGGGCAGATAGCGATCCGGCTCGAACACCGCGTCCCCCGCCAACCGCACTTTCAGCCCGACGACGTCTTGACCCAACGTCAAGCCCGGCAGCACGGACCCGGCATCGAACCGTTGCCGCGCCACCGACACCTCGAGCCGATCCGCGTAGTCGATGCTGGCGCCGCCGCTGCGTAGCGAGAAGTCTTCCGTGGACACATACGTCGCGAAGGCGCTCGCGCCGAGTTCGTCGTCGGTTTCCAAGCCGCCGATGAGCGCCCAAGGCACCAAGCCGCCACCGGCCGTCCCCTCGATCTGTGTGACCGCGCCGGTCCACTGCAAGCGATCACCCACCGGCGCCGCAACCGATGCCGCACACGCACCGTATGCAGCGTACGCACCGACCATTGCCCACGCGGCAAACCGCCGCAACCACTGACGCTGCATGTCCACTCCATTCGTCGTTCCCATGACGGCAAGGCTATACGTGGGCGGCTGCGCAATTTGTGTCGGAACGCACAGCCTGTACGAATCGGCTTGATTACCCTAAGTCTTTGTCGGACCTAATTATGATTGCTGTCACTTGCCGCGTTGCGATGATGTTTCTGTATGGCGCCGCGTGCTGCGCCGCGCCAACGGACGACAGTCTTTTTTTGCGGCTCGGCGGCACGGCCGGCGTCACCGCCATCGCCGGCACGCTGATCGATCGGGTGGCCGCCGATCCGATCACCGCACCGAGCTTCAAAGGCACGCAGCTGCCCCGGATCAAGCGCTTGCTGGCGGAACAACTCTGTGAGTTGAGCGGCGGCCCCTGTCATTACTCGGGCGATCCGATGAAGGAAGTGCATGCGGGGCATCACATCGGCGAAGCGCAGTTCTACCGGATGGTCGAGATCCTGCGGGTCGAGATGGGCGAGCGCCACGTCGATGCTCGCTCGACGAATCAGCTGTTGCGCTTGCTCGCGCCGATGAAACGCGATGTCGTGGAACATGCCTCGGGCGGGGCAAGCGCCGCGAGCGCGGCGACCAAAGCGCCGTGACGGCCGCCGGCTCGCACACCGTATCGATGGTGGCGCGCTCGATGCGCTACACGCTCGTGCTGCTCTGCGCGCTCGCGGGCTTCGGCACCACCCCGGCATCGGCGACGACGGTCAACGTCAGCGTCAAGACCAACGCAGGCGAGCCGGTCGAGGATACGATCGTGATATTCGACCCGCTCGACGGCACACCCCCGGCGACGCAAGGCACCGCCGTCATCGATCAGGTCGATCGAACCTTCGTGCCCAAAGTCAGTGTGCTGCGCACCGGCACGTCGGTGAGCTTTCCCAACAGCGACCGGATCCGTCACCAGGTGTATTCGTTTTCGAAGCCGAAGATATTCAGCCTCAAACTCTATGCGGGTTCGCCGCATGTCGACGTGGTGTTCGACAAGCCCGGGCTGGTGGTGCTCGGCTGCAACATTCACGACACCATGATCGCCTTCGTGGGCGTGGTCGATTCGCCGTATTTCACGAAGATCCCCCGTTCGGGAGCGGCGGCCGTAAATCTACCCGCCGGACGCTACCGCCTGCGCGTCTGGCATCCGGCTCTGAGCTCGACCGCCGCACCCGCCCCCGTGGTCGTCGGCAACGAGGTGCTGCAGATTCCACTCGTCATCGACATCGACCCGGCGCGCGACACCGTGGCGAGTTGGCCCGAGTAATCGACGATGGCGCTGCGCACCCGTATCGCGCTGACGTTTCTGCTGCTGCTGGCGGCGGTGCTGGCCGCCGCCCTGGGCGCGGTATCCGCCGCAAACCGCGGCAATGCGGCCGCCGAAGCGCAGCGTCAACTCAATATCGGTCAGTCGGTGTTCTCGAGTTTCTTGCAGTACCACGGCCGCTTGCTGACGCAGACGGCGCAGGCCGTCGCCGCCGATTACGGTTTTCGCGATGCGGTCGCGGCGCGCGACACGGCGACACTGGTATCGGTGCTGGAGAATCACGGCCAGCGGATCGGCGCGGCCATGCTGGTATTGACGTCGCTCGACGGACAGGTGATCTCGTCCTGGGGTTCACGCTTCAGCGCAGGCTCGCTGTTTCCGATAGGCCCGTTGACGCACCGGAACGTCGATGGCAGCAATTCCACGCGGGTGATCGCCGACGGTGGCCGCATCTACCAACTGGTCGCGGTACCCATTAAGAGTCCGTTGCCGGTGGCGTGGATTACCATCGGCTTCGAGCTGGATGCAACCGCCGCGCGCGAACTGGCCAAAATCACGGACTTGGGCGTCACGTTGTCCACCTATGCCGAGACTCGCAACGATGTGGTCAGCACGGTGCCTCCCGGCAGCCTGACCGACGGTGAAACGGTGACACGTCAGATCGACCTGCCCAGCCTGACCCACGTTCGGGTGGTCGCCACCTTGTCGCAATCGATTGCCGTCGCGAGCGCGTCGTTCGCTCATCTGACCAGTACGCTGTTCGAAATCGCCGTGGTCAGTTTGCTCGCCTTCGGTTGGGCGGCCTTCTGGATCGCCCGCAACATCACGCGCCCACTGCACGATTTGACACGGTCCGTCGATCGGATACGCGATGGCAGTTACGACGTGGCGCTCACGGTGCAACGCCGCGACGAACTGGGCACCCTCGCGGAAGGACTGCAACTCATGCAGACTGCGGTCAACTCGCGCGATCAATCGATCAGGCGGTTAGCCTATGAGGACGCCCTCACCGGACTGATGAATCGAGCCGCCTTCAATGCGGCCTTGGCCCAGGCGCAGCATGACGCGGGTGGCATGCCGATCGCGGTCGCCGTCATCAACGTGCACCGCTTCCGCCGCATCAACGAGCATCTAGGCTATTCCGTGGGCGACGCGGTGCTCACCACCATCGGCGCCCGGCTCGCTGCGGTGCCGACGGTTCAGGCAGCCGTCGCGCGGCTCGCCGCCGATCAGTTCGCGGCTTTTACGGTGCTGCACGAGGGTGTCGAGCCGCGCGCGTGGGGCGCCTCTTTGCTGATCGCCTTGGGCGAACCCATTCTGGTGAAAGCGCAACCCATCGACATCAACGCCACCGTCGGCGTCACGGTGACCGGCTGCGAGGAACAACTCCCGGACGACCTGCTGCAGTGCGCCGATTTGGCGCTGGAACTCGCGCGGCGGGACAAGCGACCGCTCGCGATCTACGAAGAATCATTGAAACCCGCGGCGCGCGACCAGCTCTCGTTGCTCGGCGAATTGGCGCACGCCGTACAGCATGACGAGCTGCGCCTGTACTTCCAGCCGAAAATCGACAACACGACGCAGCGCGTCTCCGGCGCTGAGGTGCTGCTGCGCTGGCAGCATCCCACGCGCGGTTTGTTGGGTCCCGGGAATTTCATTCCTTTTGCGGAACAAACCGGTTTCATTCGACGCATGACGCGCTGGACGCTCGACCGCGCCATCGCGCAAGGTGCCGAATGGCACCGCGCGGGTCAGCCGCTCTGTTTGGCCGTCAACATCAGCGCGGACGATCTGACCGATCCGCGTTTGGACTCGCGAGTCGCGGGCTTGCTGACCCGGCATCAGTTGCCGCCTGCCCTCTTGACGTTGGAATTGACGGAAAGCGCCTTCATCGAAGATCCGGCGCGCGCTCTGCGCATGCTCGACGCGCTCGCCGCGCTCGGCGTGAGCCTGTCGATCGACGATTTCGGTACCGGTTATTCATCGCTGAGCCTGCTCGCCCGCATGCCCGTGAACGAGATCAAAATCGACCGTAGTTTCGTGCAGGGCTTGGAGACCGACGAGGAGTTTGCGGCCATCGTGCGCTCCACCATCGACATGGCGCATAGTCTCGGACTCAAGGTGGTGGCCGAAGGCATCGAGACGCAAGATTCGGCGCGGCGACTGCAGCACTTCGGTTGCGACATCGCGCAAGGCTATCTCTACGCGCTTCCGATGCCTGCAAGCGACCTGGTAAAATGGCTCGAAGGCAAGGAGCGCGTGCCCATCGTCGCCGTGCCGGTGAATTTCGACGTCGAGGCCGTTTCCGATACGCTGAGCCTCGCCGTTTACTGAGCCTACTCGCCGGCGCCCGGCTCGTCGATTTCCAATTTCCGCATCGGCTGGGTCGCCAAATCGGCACCCTCCCAGGGCGCTCCGCTCCAGGTGTCGTGAGTGCTCGGCGTCGGCGCTGCGCCGGCGTGCGGTATCCGTGCGACCACCGTTGCCTGGCGGCGCGCTTTGGATTCGTATCTGGCCGCATCGGCAAGCCGCAGCAGCGTCTCGCGATCGCGTGCATGATCGGGATATACCGCGATGCCGGCTCGCATCGACACTTGCAGGGGACCATCCGGCGATTGCATGGTTTTGGCGATCACCGGCATCATCCTGTCGATGATGCTGACGGCGCCCGCCTGCGCCACGCCGTCGAGGATCAAAACGAATTCGTCGGCACCCAAGCGGGCCACGATGTCGCCGATGCGCACGCATCGCAGCAGGCGCTGCGCGACCTTGCGCAGCACCAGGTCGCCCATGGCCCGGCCCGACCGCTCATTGACGGCACCGAAACCTTCCAGATCGACGAACACCACCGCCAACGAAGTCTTTTCGCGTTCGGCACGCGACAAGGCGGCGGTAAGCCATTCGAAAAATAACGTCCGGTTCGGCAAACCGGTCAGCGAGTCGTACTGCGTGCGATGCGCCAGCGCGTGCAAGGCGCCCGCCAAACTCGACACGTCGTCCTCGGCAGGCCGTCGGTCGCCTTGAACACCGTCCGCGGCCAACTGCATGCTACGCGCCGTACTCGCCAACGCCTGAATCGGACGCGACAGCAGTCGCGCGCTCAACAAAGCGCCCGCCAGGCACAGCACCGTGACCGCACCACCCCACTTGAGCAACCCGTCGCGCAGCGCCAGCAAGGGAGCCGTGACGGTTTGCTCCGGCAATTGCACCACGGCAAAGAAAGCCTGGCCGGTGCCGGCGGATACCGGAACGACCTTGGTGAGGTAATCCTCGCCCTGCAGGGCGAGCACGCGGTCCGCGTCGGCACCGTAGAGCAGCCGTTGAATTTGCTCGCCGAGCGCCGTGCGCTGCAAGTCGGCCAGCGTCGACGCTGCGACACCCGGTTTGGCGCCCGGATTCAAGGCAATGAATGAAATGTCCGCGCCGCCGATGGCCTTGATCTGCTGCGCAACGAAATCGCGCAGCACGAAACCCATACCGATCCAGGCCACCGTCTCGGGCGAACGCACGGGCACCACGACGAACTGCACCAAGCGACCATCCATGTTGACGATGGCCGGGGCAGGCGCGGTGTCCCGTGTACTCATCAAGAATTGCGCCAGCGCCAGCGCCTTGCCGGATTGCAACGACGAATCGGTAGCGGCGATCAGCTGCCCTGCAGCATCCAACAACACCACGACATCGGCGCCGATGCGCGCGCCCTGATTGGCGAGTGCCGAGTCGATCGTCGGTCGGTCGTGGCTCGACACCGCTTCGCGAAACCCGAAGTCGCCGGCCAGCGCGTGGAGCGAATCGCGGTACGCGTGCTCGTGCGACTCGAGCACGTCTTGCATGAGCCGCTCGGTGATCTGCAATTGCTGCTCGACGAGACCCAACGCCGTGCGCCGCGCCGCCATGAAAACGGCGGTGCTCGTGCCGACCTGCGCCACGATCACCAGGCCGACGATCACCGAGAGCACTCGGGAGTGGAAACTGTGAGTCACGGAACCTCAGCCATTCGCAGCGTCGCCCATGTGTACAGCAATGACGGCACGGAAGCAGGTCATGTTGACGATTACACGTTTTGTGCGAAGCAGCATTCGGCAACCGACGATCGGCGCCTTTTGTCGGTGTCACCGGCTACACTCTGAATCGGACTCGGCGGCCGCCGGCCCCGGCCACCGACCACATGCATCGAGGAAGACCAGATTGCTCATCGGATTCAAGTTGAAAAACTTTCGCTCGTTTTTGGGCGAACAAATTTTCAGCTTCGCGACGTCGTCGGACCGTACGTACGAATCCACTCACTGTGTGCGCACCGGAATGAAAACCGTTCCGCGGCTTGCGAAAAGTGCGGCCTTGTTCGGTGCCAACGCCAGCGGCAAAACCAATTTATTCGTCGCCTTGGCCACGCTGCGCGATCTGATCCTGCACTCCACCGGCTATTCCGCCGCGCAGCTGAAAGAGCGCTATACACCGTTCCAATTCGGGCCTTCCGCGCGCCGCTCGACCGAATTCGAAATCGACGTGCTGCTCGAAGGCACCCGTTACCGGTACTCGATGGCCTACGATGCCGACCGGGTTTTGTACGAGCGGCTGTTGGTCTACCGCACCGGCAAGGCTCAGCGTTGGTTCGAACGGCATTTCGATCGCGACGCGCAGCGCGATGACTGGGCGCCGTTTTCCCCCCACTTTCATGGTCCCCGCGAAATGTGGCGCAAGGCCACGCGGGCGAAGGCGCTGTTTCTGACCGCAGCCGCGCAGCTGAACTCGGAACAGCTGGCGCCCTTGGTTTCATGGGTGGAGCATTCTCTGGAGATTGTGTTTCCAGCGGACTTGAGTGACGGAAATCGCGTGGCGGCGCAGTTACAGAATGAGGATTTCAAACATAAAATCGTCTCTTTGTTCCGCGCTGTGGACATGCCGATCACGGATGTGCGGATCACCGACCCGGATGCTACCCACGGATATTTCGCGCCGCACACGGGTACCTCCTCACCACCCATCGAGTTTTTGTATACACGCGATCCGTGGACCCCGGTCTGGTTGAATGCTTGCTTCGAGGCGTCGGGTACCCATCGTCTGTTTGCGCTGCTCGGACCGTTGCTGACGGCGATGGAGCGCGGCAAGCTGTTGGTGATCGACGAATTCGACCGCAATCTTCACCCGTTGATCGCTCGATTCCTGATTCGGCTGATGAACGACCCCGCCGTCTCGAAACACAACGCGCAATTATTGGCCATTAGTCACAACAACACGCTGATGGACCTCGACATCCTGCGCCGCGATCAAATTTGGCTGGTCCAACTCGGCCCCGAGCGGGCCAGCAGCTTATCGCCCTTGTCGCGCTCCGATACCGGGAAGCGGGACTCGATCGCCAAGAGCTATTTGCGCGGTCGCTACGGCGCCGTGCCGCTGATCCAGTCCGACGTGAGCGAGGACAACCACCCGATTCCCGGCGCGCCGGAAACTGACGCTGCCCTGGAAAGTCACACCGAGCCCTAGAAGTTCACGCCAAGCTTTAGAAGTTCACGCCGA
>CAZZXZ010000106.1:0-1135 GCA_964658135.1 uncultured Acetobacteraceae bacterium
CGGCGCGAAAAACAAGGTGCCTAAAAACAAGAGCCCGACCACGATGCTGGTCAAACCGGTGCGACCGCCGACGGCCACGCCCGTCGCACTTTCGATGTAACTGGTGACCGGACTGGTACCCGCCATGGCACCCATCAAGTTCGACGCCGAATCGGCCAGCAACACCCGGTTCAAGCGCGGGATGGCACCATCCGCGTCCACCAAGCCCGCTTTTCGCGTCACCGCCACCAGGGTGCCCACGTTGTCGAACATGTCGACGAACAGAAAGACGAACACGATTTCAAGCAACGACAAGCCGATGCCGCCCTTCAGATTCAAGGCCGCCGGTATGTCGAGTTTGAAGGCGGTGGACGACAGATCGGCTAGGCTGTAGGAGCCGGGGACGAAATGTGCCATGCCGAAGGCCCAGCCGACGGCCGATGTCACGAGGATACCGATGAGCATCGCGCCCTTAAATCCCATGGCCTGCAAAGCGCCGATGACCAGCAGGCCCAACAGGGACAGCGCCGCGGTGGGTGCCGTCAAGTTGCCGAGTCCCACCAGCGTACCGGGTTTCGCCACGATGATGCCGGCATCGCTCAAGCCGATGAAGGCGATGAACAGTCCGATGCCGCCCCCCACCGCGGCGAACAGCGAGCGCGGTACGGCGTTCATGATGAGCTGTCGCACACCGACCAGCGTCAAGAACATGAAGGCGACGCCCGACAGGAAGACGCAACCGAGTGCCGTTTGCCACGGCAGACCCATGCCCTGCACGACCGTATAGGTGAAATACGCGTTCAAACCCATGCCCGGCGCAAGCGCGAGCGGATAATTGGACACCAATCCCATCAACACGCTTCCGAAACCGGCAGCCAGGCAGGTGGCGGCCGCCACTCCGGCCACCGGCATGCCCGCGGCGCCCAAGATCAAGGGGTTGACCACCACGATGTATGCCATGGTCAGGAACGTCGTCAATCCAGCGAACACTTCGGTGCGAACCGTGGTGCCGTGGCTCTTCAGACCGAAGAGGCGTTCGAGCATGAGGTGGCGGACCCGCCGAAGCGGGCTAGAAGCGCGCCCGCAACTGCGCACCGACGATTCGCGGATCGTTGATGTAACCGGTCAAGTTGTCGAAGTCGATGGCGCCGATCGT
>CAZZXZ010000106.1:1235-12302 GCA_964658135.1 uncultured Acetobacteraceae bacterium
CCGGGATCGTCGATCACGGTGTCGTTGAGCGAGCCGCTGAGATGGAAGAGCAGATTGGGCAGGAGGTTCGCTTGAAAATCGAGTTCCAGGCCTTTGCCGATCACCGTCTTCGCATTGAGCAGCTCGGTGACGTTGGCCGCGCCGCCGACCGCGGTCAATTGCTGATTGCTGACGTCGAAATAATAACCGTCGAAGGCCACGGTCGCCCGATGCTCGAATAGATCCGCTTTGACCCCGGCCTCATAGGAAATGTTCGTCTCTGAACGCGCGAATTGGATGGGCGTTCCCGACGACGGCTCCTCGAAACTGGGCGCGCGGAAGCCGGTGGCGATGCGTGCATACAGATTGACGTCGGAGTCGATCGCGTACGTGCCGCTCACGTCCCAGTTGACGCGCCGTGCGCTCGCCGACTCGTAGTTCGGCGCGGTCGGCAGGGAAGGATAGGTATCGGCGTACAGCACCGCGAATTCCTTGTGGTCTTCCGTGTACCGGAGCCCGGCCCGCAGGTTCAACGCGGAGGTGACCGCATAGCTTAACGACCCGAAGATGGCCTCCGCGTCGTTCCTCTGTCGTGCCACGAGCGTGTCCTGCAGGCTCCAGAGGTTCGACGTCGGGCACGTCCCGTAGGTGTCGCCCGGCGTGCAATAGTCATCGTCCGCCGCCGTGATGTTTTCGTAAAAGAAGAAGACGCCTGCCTGCCCTTGCAGGGGTCCGTCGTTCTTCGAAACCACACGGAATTCCTGGGTGAACTGTTCGTGGCTCGACACGCCCGACGACGTTTCAACCGGGAACGGCACAGCGCCCGGGCCGGTCGAGCCCGTGCAATTGGGTGCGCAAAACACATTGCCCGCGCCGTAACCGCCATCGATGTCACCCTCGGCCAGATATTTTTGCACCGACTCGTAGCCGGTGATGGACTGCAGCGTAAGGGCGGGCAGACTCCAGGTCAGGTGCACGTTGGCACCGATCGTGCTCAAGGTGGAACTGTTGGGTCCGTCGGTGTAGATGGTGGCGGGATTGAACCCCGACACGAGCTTGTTGCTGCCGGATTGAATGATGTTCGCCCGGAATAGCGTCGATGAACCATTCAAGCTTCGACCGTGCACGTTGAACAACGCCGTGAACGTATCGCTCGGCGTGTACAGCAGCTGCAATCGCGCCGCCAGATCATCATAGCCACCGAGCGTGGTGAGATTGACTGGATCTTTCACCCAGTTATCCCGGTGCTGTTCTTGGATGGACGCACGAAACGCCATCCGGTCGTTGATCGGCAGGTTCACCACGCCGTCGAGGTTCGCGGCGTTGTGAGTGCCGTCGGATATCGAGAAATACCCGGAGGTCTCGCCCAATTGCGGCCGGGCCGATTCGAACTTGACCACACCGGCGGGTGAATTACGGCCGAACAAGGTGCCTTGCGGACCGCGTAGCACTTCGACATCCGCCTGGTCGAACACGGGAAATCCCTTGAGAGCGGGATTTTCTTGGACGATATCGTCGTACACCAGCGAGACCGGTTGGGATGCGAAGTCGTGATAATCGGTGTTTCCGTAGCCGCGAATGTACAAACGCGGGAAGGCACGGCCGTTCGACGATTCGATGTTGAGGCTCGGCACCTCGAACGCGAGTTGCTTGATGTCGCCGCCCGCATCGCCCAGCACCGCCAGAGGATCGCCGCTCAACACGGAGACGGACACCGGCACATCCTTGAGCTTTTCTTCGCGCCGGGTCGCCGTGACGACGACCTCGGACAGGCTGTCCGAGGCGCCGGCCTCGTTGCTCGCACCGTATGCCCCGTAACTCGCACTCAAAACCGTACAGGCCATGGCCAGTACGCGCCCTCGCACGCCGCGCGCGCCGCGATGTAGTCTTTGCATCCCTTTCTCCGAACGCTTGCTGGAAATCCGCAGCGTGCTTACTCCCCCACACCGCGCACGCGTTCTTGACCACGGATTCAATCCGTGTGCGTCAACTACAGTACCTAGGAGGTTCCACGCTGTAAAGCAACCTCGCTGATCAATTGCCGAATTTTACAACTGCGCTCAATGCGCCCCTGTCGGTGACGCCATCAAATCGACGAACATTTTGGTGAACTTCGGCAGGTCGAGATCGACCTGTGCGTCGACACGTTGCAGATCGAGCGCAGGCTTCAGCGCCTCGCTCCACGTCAACGTCTCTCCGTATGCGGGACCGTGGCTGACATCCACATCCATATACAGCGAACGGCGGCGCGTAATGATGGTCGGATCGAGCCACGCGCAGGCGGCCAGCTCGTCCCACAAATAATAGCGCTCCTGCGAGTATTTGGCGACGTACGCGGCGGCTTTCGAATGCGACTTCTTGATGTCGTCGAGCATGGCCTGCGTGAACATCGCTTTGATCGAGACATCCACGGTGGTGACTTCGATGTGCGGCCAGTGGGCACGCAACGTCATGCGTGCCGCTTCGGGATCGAACCAGAAATTGAATTCATGACGCGGGCTGGTGGCGAACTCGGGATCGTCGGTGTGCGGATCGAGGCTGCCGCCCATGACGACGAGCCCCTGAGTCAACTCCGCAAACCGCGGATCGATGGCAAGCGCCGTCGCGATATCGGTCAACGGCCCGGCGGCATAGACCGTCACGAGGTGCGGATGGGCGTGCACCTGTCGGATCAAAAAGTGCGCGGCATCCTCCGCGCTCGGCGCCGTGTGCGGTTCACCTTCCTCGAGCGGCGCCGCATCCCAAGGTCCGGGATTTTTGACGGACATCGCGGAACCGGAGCCGGTGTTACCGCCCGCATCGGTCAAGCCCGGAAGCTTCTGGCCCCACGCGCCGAGCCATGCCACCTTGCCCACCAAGGCCGACTCGAGGCGTGTTTCTTGTTCCGTTCGCAGCAACGGAAAAACCGCACCGAGCGCCACGGGCACGTCGGTACGCCCGATGAGTTCCAGCATGCGCAGCGTGTGTCGCGCCTCATCGTCGCGCCACGCATTGCCGGTGACCATGGTGATGCCGAGGACATCGACGAGCGGCGATTGCAGCAGCACCATCATCGCCATCTGGTTGGAGCCACCGGGTCCGGAACCGTCCTGGTCGATGATCACCAGACGTTTGGGCGCCTGGGCGGGCGCGGCGAACACGGTCGGCGCAACGGCCGCCCAGGCACTCATCAGCAGCAACCACACCACCTGTTTCATGCGTGTCCCCCGATACTCGCCAGAACTTCCTCCCCGAGAACCACTTCCTCCGCGATGACGACCTCTTCGCAGTTCTCACCCGCGCCGCCGCGATCCACCACGATAAAGCGCGATGTCTCGCCGACGGCGATCAGGGAGTGATGCCAAGTGTTCCTTCGATAGTTGACGCCTTGACGGCCCGCGCTCCAATAGGCGCGCAGGCGGCTCACGATGGGCTCCGCACCGTCAGCGGCCACGACGATGAGAAACGGCCGCGCTTCCAAGGGAAAGAATGCCTGGCTGGACAGCGGATGCCGTTCGAGCGTTTTGATCGGCAAAGGCAGCCTGCGCGGGCTTGCCTCGAATACGCTCAACAAAGGCCGGCCGCCAGACTCCGCCACATCGACCGTGGCCAAATCGTCGAAGCGCCGGCACGTCGCATCATTGATCCAACGCGACGGTCGACCCTCGATCTCGATCACGTCGCCGAACGGGGCGAAGCCGGCCGTCGTCAGCGGCTCACTCCGTAGCGAAAATACGCTCATGGCGCGCGCGGCGCCGGTTCAATCGTTCCGAGCAAGCGCACGCGGCTCAAGCCGCCGTCCGGATGGATATTGATGCGTGCGTGCGATACCGGTCCTACGTCGCATACTTCACTGCGGAACGAGGCGATGGCGTCGGCTTTGAGCGGTTGCGGAGCCAGCAGCTCGGGCCAATACAGGCACTGACCGGTCAAGTCTGCAGCGTCGGCGGCAGGCACCAGCGCCGCGTTGATCGACACTTGATGCGGAAAGTTTCCTTTGAAGTGAGCGGTATCGATATCGACTTGCCGAATGCGGCCCGGGTGTCCCAGTCGGACGATGACCCAATCGAAGCCCGGTTCGCGCCGCCGTCGCGTTTCCCAGCCATGCGCCATGCTGGCGCCGCGACCGGGCAGCAGCAGGTTGCTGATCGAGCCATAATGCTCGTCGTTGCACACCTGGGCCCGGCCGCCGTTCAGCGCCGCCGCCAGATCGACGAGCGCGCCGGCGCTCGTGGCGGTCCAGTCCCGATGCACCGAGCCATAAGCGCGCAACCGTGCCACGCCACCATCCGGAAATAAATTCAACTTCAGATGACTCCAAATGTCGGTGGACCGGATATCGAAGAAGTTGTGCCGATCGCCCTGCAGCGCCGAGTAAGGCAGCAGCTCGGTCCATGGCGTCTCGGCAGTGGGCGCCGTCTCCGACCGGCAGGCTTGAATCGACGCGTACGGCGGATAGTTGCCGGTGAAAAAGCGCGTATCGATATCGAAGGTTGCGAGCGTACATGGCGCGGCGAGCTGTACCACGCAGTAATCGTGCCCCGAATCGCGCCGCCGCCGCGATTCCCAGCCGTCCATCCACTTGCCGTTGTCGTCGTAGACGCCGGCACGCCACTGCGGCTCGTCGGGGTTCAGCATACGGGCCATAGGCGCGAAGAAGTCGTCGGTGGCAAACAGCGCACGCGCACCCAAGCGCTCGTCGGCCATGTTGGTGTGACGCGCGAGCGCCGCGGGCTGCTGACCGTGCGCGGGCTGTTGAGTGTGCTCTACCATGACATGCGATTTCCTCTAGCTATTTTTATCTGCGACCGAAATGTCCGTGACCGAATCGGCCAGCCGGAAACCCGCTATCAGCCCGATTTCCCGCAGCGCAGTGCCGCGCTCGACGGGCCATTCATTCGTCAGCCGCGCCGCACAGTTCGCGATGATGGAGGCCGGGCCGTGGCCGCGAACGGCCATGATGAAAGGAACGCCGAACTTTTCCATGTAAGCGCTATTCAGCGCCGCGAGGCGTGCCGCTTCTTCCGCGGTGCAAGCGGCCAAACCGGCGCCGCGCTGTTCTTGCGACGAAGCCGCCGTAAGTGCCGCCGGCGGACGGCCGACCAGGCCCAAGGTCGGATGCGCTCTGATGAGAGTCAACTGTTCGTCTGCGCCGGCGTCCGTGACCACCTGGCACATGGCCAGATGCAACTGCCGTACGGAATCGAAGGGCCGCGCCGCCGCGACGCGCAAGGGTACCCACGGAGAATGTTCGAAGATTGCTTGCAATCGATCGACGAATTCTTGCGTCGGCAAAGCATTCAGTTCGCCGAGTCCGATCATGCCGAGACCTCGTGCGGGTGCGTGGCGATCCAGTGCCGCGCAATGTCGACGCGGCGACAAACCCAGACGTGTCGATGGGTCGCTACGTACTCGATGAATCGTTCCAGCGCGGCAATACGTCCGGGACGGCCTATCAGGCGACAGTGCAAACCCACGGACAGCATCTTCGGCGCATCGAGCCCGCCCGGGTCGCCCTCGGCATACAGGGTGTCGAACGCGGCTTTGAGATAATCGAAAAATTGCGTGCCGGAGTTGAAGCCCTGGGCCGTGGCGAATCGCATATCGTTGGTGTCGAGCGCGTATGGCACCACCAGATGGGCCACCGCGCGCTCGGCATCGCCGGTCCCGACGCGGACCTCTGTCCAATACGGCAGATCGTCGGCGTAGGAGTCGGAGTCGTACAGCAAGCCGCCCTGCTCGACCACGAGCCGACGAGTTTGCGGACTGTCGCGCCCGGTGTACCAACCCACGGGGTCAATGCCGACGCGCTCGCGCAATATCGCGAGCGCCTCCGCCATGTGCGCGCGTTCGGTGGCGATATCGACCTGCTGGTAGCTGATCCAGCGTAGTCCGTGACAGGCGATTTCATGGCCCAGATCTTTGAACGCGGCCGCCGCTTCAGGATGGCGCAGAACCGCCTTGGCCACCGCAAAAATCGTCAGCGGCAGCCCATGCTTCTCGAAAGTCCGCAAGACGCGCCACAAGCCGGCTCGCGAACCGTACTCGTACAGCGACTCCATGCTCATGTGGCGCATCGGGAAGGCTTGCGCATTGATGATCTCGGAAAGAAACACCTCCGACGTGGCATCGCCATCCAGTACCGAATTTTCGGCGCCCTCCTCGAAATTCAATACGAATTGCAATGCGATTCGTGCATTTCCAGGCCAGCGCGCATGCGGAGGCGAACGGCCATAGCCCAGCAGATCCCGTGGGTAGGGTGTCACGGACGGGCCCCGCGTCCGATCCATTGCAACACCGCGGCCCGCTCGTCCTCCGTCATGCCGGTCAAGTTACCGAGCGGCATGGCATGCGTGGAGAGCTGTTGTTGGACCTGGGTCAGATGCGCGATCACCTGATCGAGGGATTGCAAAATTACGCCGTTCGGCGCCGCGCTGAAGCCCGGCTGGACGGGCTGCACGGCGTGACAGGGTGCGCACCGTCGCTGCACGATTTCCTGCACGTGCGAGGGATCGTCCGCGCGTACGCCAACCGCGACGGCCGCATTGGCCGCGATGGCGCCGCCCGCAACACCGTCCGTCGGCGGCGTGAGTGCCAGCACCACGCCCACCACCGTCAGAACACCCAACACCGCCGGCAGAGCGGTGAGCCAGGTCCGCTGTTGCGAGGGCTGGTGACGTGCCACGAACCATGCTCGGATGCAGGCGCCCGCGAAACTCATCGCAATCAGCACCAGCCAGTTGTGCCGTGCGCCGTAGGTCATCGCGTAGTGATTGCTGATCATGAGAAAGATCACGGGCAGCGTGAAGTAGGTATTGTGCACGGAGCGTTGCTTGCCGCGTTGTCCCGGCGCTGCATCGGGATCGCGGCCGGCCTTTTTTGCCCGCACCAGTTCGCGCTGACCGGGAATGATGACCATGGCGACGTTGGCCACCATGATGGTGCCGAGTCCGCAGCCGAACAGCATGAAGGCGCCCCGCCCGCTGAACAATCGGCACAGCGCCCAGGCCTCGACCGCCAACAGGGTGGCCAGCACCGCGGCCAGCGCCCAAGACGTGCGCCCCAGCGCAGAGCGGCACAGCCCGTCGTAGATCAACCAACCGCCGGCCAGAAACCCCAGCGCGATGAGGATCGCGGACGCCTTGGACAACGGCAGCACGGCCGGGTCTATGAGGTAGGCCTCGGCGCGCAGGAAATACAGCAAGCAAAGCAGGGTGAATCCCGACAGCCAGGTGGTGTACGCCTCCCAATAGAACCAGTGCAGCGTCGGCGGCAGCACCGCCGGAGCAACCCGGTATTTACGCGAGCGGTAAAATCCACCGCCATGCACGGCCCACAACTCGCCCGCCACGCCTGCATCGGCCGGGTCG
This sequence comes from uncultured Acetobacteraceae bacterium, assembly GCA_964658135.1. Taxonomy (GTDB): domain Bacteria; phylum Pseudomonadota; class Gammaproteobacteria; order Steroidobacterales; family Steroidobacteraceae; genus Bog-1198. Next base: position 8,564 of record CAZZXZ010000106.1, read on the forward strand.
TCGCCGCGCACGGGCTGCAGGTGATTATCGAGCCAGACGAAATAGAAGGACGCACCGATCCAGGCAATCCCCGCAATGACGTGGAGCCAGCGCACCAGCAAACCGGTCCAGTCCAATAAATAGGTGGCCAACGCCCGACTAGCCTCCCCGGTAGATGGAGTAACTCCACGGCGACACCAGCAGCGGCACATGGTAATGCTCCCCGGGATGCGCGATGCCGATGCGGATCACCACCTCGTCGATGAACGCGGGCTCCGGCAGCACCACCCCGCGGGACCGAAAATAATCGGCCACGAAGAACGTCAGCGAATAGCGGCCCGCCTGCAGCTGCGTGCCCGCGAGCAACGGCGCCGGGCAACGGCCGTCGCTGCCGGTGCGCACAGACACCCGCAATTTAGCGACGTCGAAAACGAATTCGTGCACGTCGATGCGCACATCCGCCGCCGGCAAACCGGCACTGGTATCGAGCACGTGTGTGGTCAGCTGGCCCATGAGGTTCGGTCCGGGTTTTTTGCAGTGTATGTGATTTCAATGCAGCGTAGAAGTCGTATAGAGTAAAGGTTGCCATGACCGACCCCCGCAGTACCATCGAGACGTTCATCCGCGGTCTGCCCAAGGCCGAACTGCACGTTCACATCGAAGGCACGTTGGAGCCGGAACTGGCATTCAAGCTCGCGCACAAGCATGGCATCGAGCTGCCGTATGCGACTATCGACGAACTTCGGGCGGCCTACCGATTCGGCAATCTGCAAGAATTTCTTGATGTGTATTACACAGGCATGGCCGTTCTTCTCGACGAAGAGGATTTCCACGACTTAAGCGCAGCCTATCTTGCCAAGGCCCACGAGCAAGGCGTCGTCCACGTGGAAATCTTTTTCGATCCGCAGGCGCACCGCGCGCGGGGCGTCGAGATGTCGGTCCCGATCCGCGGTATCCGTCGGGCGCTGGTGGCGGCCGAACGCGAATTCGGGATCACGTCGCGGCTCATTCTATGTTTTTTGCGCCACTTGAGCGCCGACGATGCGATGCAAACGTTGTTGCACGCGTTGGCCTACAAGGAGTTTCTCGCCGGTGTCGGACTCGATTCGTCGGAACTCGGCCACCCGCCTGCCAAGTTTGCCGAAGTGTTCGCGCGTGCGCGCCGCGAAGGCCTCTCGGCTGTGGCGCATGCAGGCGAGGAAGGACCGCCTGCGTACATCTACGAAGCGTTGGATATCTTGCAGGTCCGGCGCATCGACCATGGGGTGCGTTGCGAGGAGGATCCGGAACTGGTCCGGCGACTGGCACGCGAGCGCGTGCCGCTCACCGTATGCCCGCTGTCGAACGTCAAGCTGAACGTGTATGCGGCAATCGAACACCACAATTTCAAACGGTTGTTCGACGCGGGTCTTTGCCTCACCGTCAACTCGGACGACCCCGCATACTTCGGCGGTTATATCCTGGAAAACTACCTCGCCGTTCAACGCGCATTCGATCTGTCGCGGGCCGACTTGAGTTTGCTCGCCCGCAATTCGTTCGAGGGCTCGTTCCTGTCCGCCGATGAGAAACACCGCTGGTCGACGGCAATCGATACCTACGTCAGGAAGCTTGCCATGCCGGTCAAAAAACCTCGGATCCCCATCGCGCGCCCGCGCGACTGCACCTTCGCGGCGAGCGATTGGGACATTCTCGCCCAGTGTTGGTTTCCGATCGCGGTGGCCGCGGAATTACCGGCGGCACCGATTCAGGCGCGGCTGCTCGATGTCGACCTCGTGGTGTTTCATAGTCACGAAAAGGTCGTCGTGGCACGCGACCTGTGTCCCCATCGCGGTATGTTGCTGAGCCGCGGTTGGGTGGACGACGGTCAGATCATTTGCCCGTATCACGGTTTGCACTTCTCCGGCGACGGCCGCTGCACATCCATTCCGTCGCGCCCGGATGCGCGGATATCGGACCGCTTGTCGTTGACCGTCGTACCGTCGGTGGAACGCTTCGGATTGATATGGGCGACACTTGCCGGCGAGGACGTCCGCCTGCCCAGCTTCGAGGCCTGGGATCAGGATGACTTTCAAAATATCGTCTGCCGGCCGATTGCGATCGCGGGATCGACCGGTCGTCAGATCGAAGGCTTCCTGGACGTCGCCCATTTTGCCTGGGCGCATACCGGCACCTTCGGCAATCGTGCGAATCCGGTCGTCCCGGAATACACGGTGGATCGGCGCGAGCATGGCCTGACCGTCAATTATCTTAGTAACGTCAGCAATTACGGCCCGGATCAAAGCCACCGCGCGCCGGCCGACTTCGTGTGGCGACGCACCTTCGACGTCTTTCCGCCGTTCACGGCCCGTTTGATCATCGACTATCCGGACCACAAACAACTCTGGATATTGAATGCGGCCTGTCCCGTGTCCGCACGGCACACCCGGCTGTTCTGTCCGATCGCGCGTAATTTCGACAAGGAGACGTCGGTGGAGGCGCTGCGGGAATTCAACGACAAGGTGTTCAACGAAGATCGCGTGCTCGTCGAGAGCCAAAAACCCGAAGATCTGCCCTTGGATCTGGGCTCGGAGATATCGATTCCCGCGGATCGAACCTCGGTGGAATACCGCCGCCTCTTGAAGCAAATGAACCTCAGTCTCGTCTACTCCGGATAGGAACATGGTCGAAGGCATCCTGTGGAACGATTGGCACGTGGTGGTGGAACTCGGCGACCTGCAGCGTCATGGACGCCATACCACGCGCCTTCTCGGGCACCGTGTGACGCTCATGATCGATGCGCAAACGGGGCGTGTCGCGGCGCAACTCGCCGACCGGCCGATTACCGCGATCGCGGTGAAGTACGGCTATGTGTGGCTGTGTCTGGGTGAGCCCGACCGCGCGATCGTGGACTTCGACGAATTCGACGAGCCCGACCGTCTGATCGCCCCCGCCGGGTCGATTCGGGTCGCCGTTTCCGGCTTGCGGGCGGTGGAAAATTTTCTGGATTTGAGCCATCTTGCGTTCGTCCACAAGGGTTATCTCGGCGTTGAGCCGCATACCGAAATCAAGCCATACAGCGTCGACTCCTCGCTGCGCGGCGGCGTTCGTGCAACCGGTTGCCGCGTCTTTCAGCCAAAGGCTTCGCCCGGCGCCACTGCCGGCTTCGACGTCGATTATATTTATGCCGTGCTGCGGCCCTACGTGGTGGTGCTCTACAAGGCCAATCCCGTCGAGACGCACCGCAAGGACGTGATCGCCCTCCTGGTACAACCTGAAACCGAAGAAAGCTGCATCGCGCACATGTTGACGTGCTATCTCACGCACGCGGTCGATCCGGCCGGCGTACGCAATTTTCAACAATTCATCTTCGGCCAGGATCGGCCGATATTGGAAAACCAAATTCCCAAGCGCCTGCCGCTCTCCCCGCGCAGTGAAATACACGTACGCGCGGACTTGGCGTGCGCCACCTATCGACGTTGGCTTGCCGACGGCGGGGTGCGCTTCGGTGCCATCCCGGAGACGGCGCACGAATGAGCGAGGTCCCGCGGCGCTGGTTCCCCGTGGCGCGTGCGGAGGAAGTGACGCCGCGGCATGTCGTGCAGGTCCAGGTGCTGGGGCGTGAGATCGTTCTTTGGCGTGACGATGCGGGACGGGTCAATGCCTGGGAAAACCGCTGTCCCCACCGCGGAGTGCGGCTCTCCATTGGCCTCAATACCGGTACGGAACTGCGCTGTCGGTATCACGGCTGGCGGTTTGCCACCGGCACGGGATATTGCACTCA
>CAZZXZ010000107.1:0-12176 GCA_964658135.1 uncultured Acetobacteraceae bacterium
GAGAGACCGTCGGCGGAGGTTTGCACAGCGCCTGCCTCGAGCAACTCGCGCAGGCCGGCGACGCGAATCTCGAAGAATTCGTCGAGGATGGAGCACGAAATGCAGAGGAAGCGGACGCGCTCGAGCAACGGAATCGCCGCATCCTTGGCCTGTTCCAAGACGCGCTGATTGAATTCGAGAAAAGACAGCTCTCGATTGATGTAGAGCTGCGGTGTTTTCAGGTCGATGTCATGCATGGTGGCGCCGGGCTCACGCGTAGCGATAGACGCCTCCGAGAATGCGCGCGCCGCGCGCGCCGGTCACGCTGCCGGCGCTCGAGGTCATGCCGGCCAACGTACGCCGGGCAAACCAAGCGAAGGCAACGGCTTCGACATAGTCCGGATCGAGCCCCAACACGGCGGTGCTCGCCACCGGATTCGGCGCAACCAAGCGAGCGATGGCAGTCATCAGACCCTGATTGTGGGCACCGCCGCCGCACACGTAAAGCGCAGCGCCAGGCGCGTAACGTCCGACGGCAGATGCCACCGTGGCTGCGGTGAACTGCAGCAACGTGGCTTGCACGTCTTCGGGGCGCCCGGCGAACGGGCCCAACTTGGCGCGCAGCCAAGGCATATTGAACAGCTCCCGTCCCGTGCTCTTCGGCGGCTGCAGACCGAGGTAGGGTTCGGCGAGCAGTACGTCCAGGAGAGTGCCATCGACCCGGCCGGTGGCCGCCCATGCACCGTTTGCGTCGAAATCGACGCTCAGATGTTCACCGATCCAGGCGTCGAGGAGTCGATTGCCGGGTCCGGTGTCGAAACCGGTCACCGGGGCATTGCGACTCAAGATGGTCACGTTGCCGATTCCGCCCAAATTGACGATGACCCGGTCCTCTGCGTCGCTGCGAAACACGTGATCGTGAAAGACCGGCAACAACGGCGCTCCCTGGCCGCCGGCGGCGACGTCGCGTCGGCGAAAGTCCGCGACCACCGTCATGTGGGTCATCTCGGCCAGAGTAGTCGGATCGCCGATCTGCATGGTGAAGGGTAGCGGCAAATCCGGTCGATGCCGGATCGTTTGGCCGTGACTACCGATGGCTTCCACCGCTCCGGGGCTTACACCCGCAACGTGCAACAAGGCGGTCGCCGCGTCCGCGAAGGCGCGCCCCAGCGCCACGTCGAGCTGACCCAAGTCGTCGAGCGATACATGCTCGGATGAGTCGATGAGCGCCGCGATGCGTCGTTTCAGATCTGGCGGCAACGGCGTAGCGCTCGAGGCGACGATGCGCAGAGGTTTGACATCGAAATCGACCAGTGAAGCATCGATGGCGTCCATGCTCGTTCCCGACATCAGACCCAGGTACAGCCCCATGGAAGCCGCTACCTCGGTCGTGGGTCTGCCGACCCGCGAGGCGGTGCGACCGATGCGGACACTGGGGCAGGCGAGAGGTCCGTCAGAGCTCGCAGCAGCGGGTCGGTGACGTTCCGAAATGTCAGCAGGGTCTCCCCGCGCAGTGGTTCGGCGCCGGGGAGACGCACGGTCTGCGGATTCATGTGCACGCCATTCAGCAAATACTCGTAATGCAGATGCGGTCCGGTGGCGAGCCCGGTCATACCGACGAAACCGATGACGTCACCTTGATTGACATGCGAACCCACGTGCAGATTTCTGGCGAATCTCGACATGTGGCCATAAAGCGTCGAGACCCCCTGGCCGTGCAGCAGCATCACGGCGTTACCGTAACCGCCGCGGATACCCGCGAAAATCAAACGACCGTCGCCCGCAGCGTGGATCGGAGTGCCGGTCGGTGCCGCATAATCGGTACCCATGTGACCGCGGATCCGGTTGAGGATGGGGTGCATGCGGTTGGTCGAGAAGGCGGAACTGACCCGCGTAAATTCGACCGGCGCGCGCAAAAAAGCCTTGCGCATCGGTTGGCCGTCCGGCGTGTAATAGCCGGCCGACGCGCCGGAAGCAAAACGCACCGCGCGGTACACCTTGCCATCGTTGACGAATTCCGCGGCGAGCACTTCGCCGTCGTGCAGATACTTACCGTCTTGATAGATTTGTTGGTATTCGACCGTAAAACGATCGCCGGCGCGGATGTCCAGCACGAAATCGATGTCCCACGCGAACACACCCGCCACTTTCAGGGCTACGACATCGGACATGCCGGCGTCCGCCGCCGCCTGGAACAACGAGGAGTCGATCACCGCAGTCGCGGTGCGCACACGGGTCTGCACCGGATTGTCGACCATCTTCGCTGCAAAGCCTTCCTCTTGACGTACCACCGTCAGCGTTTGGGTCTCGCTGACCTGGCGCGACAGCGCTTCGACCTCGCCACCTTGCTTGTGAGTCACCTTGATGGCGTCGCCCGGCTTCAAGAAATCCAAACTCTGGCGGATGCCCGGCAGATGGCGGATAGCGGCGAGATCGGCCGTATCGAGTGCCATGCGCCGAAAAATTGCGTCCATGGTATCGTTGCGACCGACGATGACTTCGATGGTGGCAGCCACGCTTGCCTGCTCCACCGCCGGTGGCGCAGCGCTGCCGAGCGTGCCCGCCGCGATAGATGGCAGCGCCGTCGGTGGTGTCGCGCTCGCGTAGATCAACGGCGCCGGGAGGTTCGCGACGGTCACCGGTTTGTCTCGAGCGGCATGCCAAAGAATCAAGGCGGCGCTCGCGGCCGCGGCGCAGGGTGCAACATATCCCATGATCTTTTTACATCGAAGCGAGAGGGTAGAGGCTCCCAATGTTTTGCGGTCCAACGGCATGCCTCTAGCGATACGGGTTGTTAGGCTAGCCGCCACCTTCCCCGCGGTCAATCACAAATGCAGCAAACCAGGTTGGCCATGAAAACCCTCGCCAAGCCATTCAAGGGAAACAAGAGTTACCTGCCGGCCAAGTCCTGTCAGCGTTGCGGTCGGCCCATGACGTGGCGCAAACGGTGGGCGAAAAATTGGGCGGACATCAAATTCTGCTCGGCGTCCTGCCGGCGCGGCGGCAGCCTTTCACATGGATGAGCTACGTTCCCTGGTCATCGTGCTCGGCGACCAGTTGAATCTCGACGCCGCCGCGTTCGATGGCTTCGATCCACACCGCGACGCGGTCTGGATGGCAGAGGTCATCGAAGAATCCACTCACGTGTGGTCGAGCAAGCAGCGTACCTCCATGTTTCTGAGCGCCATGCGGCATTTCGCGGCCGAACTGCGTGACGCGGGCTACACCGTGCATTACACCTACCTGGCGGCCGCCGGCGTAGCAGGGACGCAGACCGCCGGCACGCTCGCCGAGGAGTTACGGTCTGCCGTCGGCCGGTTACGGCCAGCCCGTTTGCTGATGACCGAACCCGGCGATTGGCGGGTTCGCAGCGGACTCGAAGCGGTTGCCGCCCACATGCAGGTCGCGCTCGAGATCCGCGAGGACCGGCATTTCTTCTGCTCGACCGGCGAATTCTCGGCCTACGCAAAAAAATCCAAGCAATTGCGGCTCGAATATTTTTATCGGGAACTGCGGCGAAAACACGACGTCTTGATGCAGAACGGAGCGCCTGCCGGCGGCCAATGGAATTTCGACAAAGATAATCGCGAAAGTTTCGGGGCGCAGGGACCGGGCGGCGTGCCGCAGCGCGCCCTGTTCGAGCCGGATGCGACGACGCGTGAAGTCATCGATCTGGTCGAGGCTCGTTTCGCATCGCATCCGGGATCCGTGTCGAGCTTTGCGTGGCCGGTCACTCGAACGCAGGCGCTGGAAGCGTTGCAGCTGTTCATCGAGCAAAGGCTGGCGGACTTCGGTCGTTTTCAAGATGCGATGTGGACGGGTGAAGCCTGGGGCTATCACTCGCAGCTGTCCGCGGCACTGAACCTGAAACTGCTGGATCCGCGCGAAGTGGTCGGTGCCGCGCAGGCGGCTCATGCGCAGGGACTCGTCCCGCTGCAGAGTGCGGAGGGTTTCATCCGGCAGATTCTCGGTTGGCGCGAATACGTCCGCGGCATCTACTGGCTGCGGATGCCCGGCTATCTCGACCTCAATGGGTTGCACGCCACCGAGAAATTGCCTGCGTGGTACTGGACCGCCCAGACCGACATGGCCTGCCTGAGCGATGTGATCGCGCAAACCCTGCGCACCGGCTATGCGCACCACATCCAGCGGCTGATGGTGACCGGACTCTACGCGCTGCTGTTGGGCGTGCGGCCCCAATACGTGCACGAGTGGTATCTGGCCGTGTACGTCGACGCGGTCGAATGGGCCGAGCTGCCGAACGTTTTGGGCATGAGCCAGTATGCAGACGCCGGCTACATGTCCAGCAAGCCGTACATCGCCTCGGGCAAGTACATCGACCGTATGAGCAATTTTTGCGCGGGATGCCGTTATGATCCCGCGCTGCGCGACGGGGCGCGAGCCTGCCCGTTCACCACGCTATATTGGGATTTTCTGCTGCGCCACGAGGTCATGCTTGCCGGCAATCAGCGCATGATGCTGCAAGTGAAAAACCTCAAGCGTCTGACCGCGGCCCAGAGGCAGGCGATCGAGGAACGCGCCCGCGCTATCCGTGCAGGCGAAGTCGGGGCAATAGCAGCTTCGTAATGCCCTCGGCAGGCAGCGGGCGATTGAACAGGTAGCCTTGCGCCTCCGCGCAACCCAGCGCCTGCAGCCGCGATGCTTGTTCTTCGGTCTCCACACCTTCGGCGACGACGAAAATACCCAAAGCCTTGGCTAAGTTGACGATGGCCGAGACGATGGCCATCGCCTCGATGCTTTGCGTCATGTCGGCGACGAAGGAGCGATCGATTTTGAGGGCATCCAGCGGCAGATGGGCGATCTGGCTCAATCCCGAATAGCCGGTCCCAAAATCGTCCATGAACACCTTGAGCCCCGCGGCGCGCAGCTGCACGAGTTTTTGCACGTTGGAAGCGGTATTTTGCGCAAGCATGGTTTCCGTGATTTCCAAATCGATCGCGGCGCCTTCGTCGTGGGCGGAACCCAGCGCGGTCAGCACCGTGGCCACGAAATTGGGCTGCTGCATCTGCACTTCCGAGACATTCACCGCGACCCTCGGAACTTCGAGGCCGAGCCGATACCAGGCGAGGCTGTCGGCGACGGCTTGTTCGATGACCCAACGGCCTACCTCGACGATCAGCCCGGATTCCTCCAGCAACGGCACGAAGTCGAGCGGCGATATCATTCCGTGCTCCGGATCGTTCCAGCGGATCAATGCCTCCAGTCCGAGAATGTTGCGCGAGATCAAATCGATCTTGGGCTGGTAGTGCAGTACGAACTGGCGTTGGGTGACCGCTCTGCGCAGACGATTCTCCAAGAGCAGACGCTCGGCCACCCGAGCGTTTATTTCGGGTGAATAGAATAGGTAGGGGTCGGTGGCATCCTTGGCGCGTTGCAAGGCGGCCTCCGCATTGACGAACAGCGATTCGGCGGTCTTCGCGTCCGCCGGGTACAGCGCGATGCCGATTTTCACGGAGGTCTGCAGCTCGATGCCATCGATCGTCAGCGGCTTCGTCAAGGCTGCGACGATACAGTCGTCGATCCAACGAGCCATGCCGGCGCCGGGTACGTTCGGCACCACGACCGCGAAGCAATCGCCGCCGATGCGGGACGACGTGGCGGCAATGCTGGTCGCGTTCTGGAGCCGGATCGATATTTCCCTCAACACTTGATCGCCTGCGTGCCGTCCCAGCGAGTCGTTGATCTGTTTGAAACGTTGCAAGTCGACGATCATGACGGCAAGCTCGCGACGTTCGGCGCGCGCCGTGTGCAAGGCCTGAGCGAGGCGATCGAAAAACAATTGGCGGTTCGGCAGACCCGTCAGCGTATCGAAGTACGATACATAGGTCAGCCGTTCCTCCTTGCCGATGTAATCGAGCGCGAAGGAGATGTCTCCCGCAAGATCCTTCAGCAGCTTCAGTTCCTCGTAATCGAAAAAGCCGGTCTCGCCCGCATATAGGACCAGCACGCCGACCACTTCCTCGGTCACGATGAGGGGCATGGCGATCAAAGAGCGGTAACCGCGCTCCAACGCTGCGCGTTTGTGCACCGTGTGAGGATCGGTCTGGATGTCGTTGGCCACCACCATTTTCTTGTAGCGAATCGCTTTGCCGACCGACCCCGGATCCTCCGCCCTGCCTTCCAGCGTCAAACCGACCTCCGCCAAATAGCCTTGGTTGAAACCTTCCCAGACCAGCGGCGTAGCGCGCAGGGCGCCACGATCCACCGACCCGATCCAGGCCATCCGAAAGCCGCCTTGCTGTACGGCGATCCGGCAGGCTTCGCGAAACAGTTCGTGCCGGTCGCGGACCCTGACGATGGTCGAATTGATGCCGCTCAGCACGGCCTGAATGCGGCTGAGACGGGCGATCCGGTCTTGCTGCATGCGGCGTTGCGTGATGTCGCGCGCGACACCGCGATAGCCGATCACGGCACGATGTTGATCCAAGAGCGGCAGTGCATTGTTTTCCAACCAGCGAATTTCTCCCTTGGCATGCCGTAGATGCAGGACCACGTCGCGCCATCCGCGTTTCTCGGCGACGCTGCGGCGAAACAACTCGACCACGGCGGACCGCGTGCTCGACAAAACGATATCGAGCACGCTCGTACCCAGCATGTCGGTCGGCTGGTATCCCAAAATGGCTTCCACCGCGGGACTGCAAAACGTGTAAACGCCGTGCGCATCGATCTCCCAGATCCACTCCTGGGTCGCCTCGGCGATCGAACGGAAGCGCTCTTCGCTGGCACGCAGTGCATGTTCGGCTTTTGCTTCCCTCAATGCCCGCTCGATGGTGGGCACCAGACGGATCCGATTTCCCTTCAACACATAATCGACGGCCCCCTGCCGCAACGCGTCGATGGCGCGTTCTTCGCCGATCGTGCCGGATACGAAGATGAACGGCGTGTGCGGGCAGCGTTGGCTCGCGATCCGCAGTGCGAGCGGCCCATCGAATGCCGGCAGCGTGTAGTCGGAGAGAATCAGATCCGGCGCGAAGCCTTCCAACGCCTCGACATAGCTCGCCTCGGTATCGACGCGACGGCCGACGACGGCAAGCTTGCCGCGGCGCATCTCGCGCAACAGCAGTTCGGCATCTTCTTCGCTGTCCTCGACGAACAGTATCTTGACGGCGGCGGGTGAATTCGCTTCGGACATGGCTGGCAGCGGTCAGTTGGGAAGACGATTCATGACGGACCAATACAAACCGGCTTGCACCACGATATCCGTGAAACTCGAAAAGTCGACCGGCTTCACCAGGTAGCTGTTGACGCCCAGCTTGTAACTCTCGACGATGTCGCGTTCTTCGGCGGAAGAAGTGAGCATGACCACCGGCACGACCCGGGTGCGCTCGTCCGCCTTGAGGCGACGCAGCACGTCGATGCCACCGAGCCTCGGCATTTTGACGTCCAGCAGGATCAGCTTCGGCTGCGCACTGCAGCGCTGTCCGAAAGACCCTTCTCGAAACACGAATTCCAGCGCTTCCACCCCGTCGCGCACCCGCGCAATTTTGTTGGCCACGGCGCTCTTGCGCAGCGCCCGCAGGATCATTTCCGCATCGGCATCGCTGTCCTCGACCAACAAAATGTGCGTGGCTTCGAATTCTTCCATGTCAGACCTCTCTCGGCAGCGCAAAGCTGAACTCTGCGCCCGCGTTTATCTTACCCGCCGCCCACACACGGCCCCCATGGCGCGTCACGACGCGATGCACGATGGCGAGGCCCACTCCGGTGCCGCTGAATTCGTCGGCGCGGTGCAACCGTTGAAACACCCCGAACAACTTGTCGGCATATTCCATGCTGAAGCCGACACCGTTGTCGCTGACCGAATAACAGGTTTCCGCGCCGTCCTGGCGGCCGCTCACCATGATGTGAGGCGCGGCGTTCTTGCTGCTGTATTTGATCGCGTTGCAAATCAGATTCATCCAGACCTGCCGCAACAGCCTGGCGTCCCCGCGGGACGGTGGCAGCGGCCCAATGTCGACTCGCGGGATGGTTTTATCATGGCCGATCAGAGCTTCCGCCACCACCTCGCGGACCAGCGACTCGGTGTTGAATTCGAGCGTGACGAGCGGCAATCGTCCGAGCTTGGAGAAAGCCAGCAAGTCATCGATGAGCATCCCCATGCGCTTACTGTTTTCGCGGATGACGGCGAGGTAGCGACGTCCTTCAGCGTCCAGACGATCGCTGTAATCTTCCTCGACCATCAGGGCAAAACCGTCGATGGCGCGCAGTGGTGCACGCAGATCGTGCGACACTGAATAACTGAAACTTTCCAGTTCGGTGTTGGTTATTTCCAGCTGTGCAGCCTTTGCTTGCAGCGCGGCATTCAATTCATGTATCGCTTGTTCGGCCAGCTTGCGCGACGTGATGTCGGTCGATATGCCGAGGAGATAGCGGGGCGTGCCGCCCTCATCGACGATGGGCACCTTCATCGTATGCCGGGTGCGCTGTCCCAGTTCCGGCGTCTGGACGGTTTCTTCGAGCACTTCTATCAGCCGCCCGCTCGCCAGCGCCGCCGTGTCGGATCGCTCGTCGCGGTCCGCTTCGTCCGGCGGCGCGACGTCGCGCGCCGTCCTGCCTATCACGGTCTCGCGCGCCATACCGGTGACGCGCTCGCATTCCCGGTTCGTGCGCACGTAGCGCAGCGTGGCAGCTTCTTTGACGAATACCATGAGAGGCAGATTCTCAAACAAAGAATCCAAGAATCGATTCAATTCCAGCAGGTCGCGCTGTTGTTGCTTCACTTTGCTGATGTCGCGGGCTGCCGTGAGGAGGCACTCCGGGCGGCCTTCGGCGCCGAGCACGGGCGTCACCATCACATCCCACCACTTACCGGTTCCCTTGAACGTTGGACAAAAGCCTTCGAAGTGTCCGGGTTTGCCGAGGCGCGCGCTGTCGAGCGCTGCTCTCGCATCCGCGCGGTGATGACCTTTCCAGCACTTCAGCCACTCGGCATTTTCAAAGACCGAGAAGTCGTCTATCTCCATGAGATCGAGCGCACGGGGCGTCATGTGGATCAGACGCCCGTCCAGACTCAGCACGCAGAGGCAGTCCGGCGAGCTTTCCAAGATGCTGCGGTTGTAGCGGTCGCTTGCCCGCAGGGCATTTTCAGCGCCGAGTCGGGCGCGAATTTCCTGGCGAATACCGGAGAAAAAAGCGATGAATATACTCGATGCGATTCCGAGGGTGATCAACAGCGACACCAGTGTCGTAGCCCGCACATTGGCCATCTGCCTCTGAAACGCGGTGAGCATGCGGACTTCCTCCGAATCCATGCTTTGAATGCTTGCGCTGACGTCCCGTAACATGTCGGTATTGCGATTGGTTGCGTACACCGCTCGCGCAGCGAGTACGCCGAAATCGCCGAACGCCCTCCGCGTGGCCGCCATCGCCGCCATTCGGCCCAACACCCGCGGCTTCAATACCGCCATGCCGCGCCGCTGGATGGGATTGTCCGCCGTCAGAAAAGCGACTTCGTCGAGATGGTTCAAGGCGTCATGGGCCAGGCGTTGATATTCGTTGCGATCGGCGCTGTCCGCCGTCAGCACGTAATCGCGTAAGGCCACCTCGGCGCCGGCGAGGGAGCCATAGACCGTGGCGAGCGCTGCACGCACTTCCTGGGTGCGCGCCACGCGTTCCAATGCGGTGCTGAAGGCCGCATTGGTTCGGTAGGTCAGGCTGCCGCCAATGACGAGTAGAGCCAGTGCAGTAGCGAAACCTGCCAGGACCTTGAGTTCCACGGTGGCCAAAGGTACGAAGTGTCGCGCGCGGGGAGCTGGTGCTTTACGCCGCACCAAAAGCGCGCCGCCGCCGAGAAACGCGAAGCAGAAGGCCGTATTGAGCGCCACCGGAGGAAGCCACCGGTCCGTGATGAGCTCCCCGACGTTCCAGCCGTAGCCGAGCAGTGAAACCAGTCCGATGAGCAGAGTGCACGCGGCTCCACCCAGGGTGATTTTTCGGATATTGGGATGCGGCATGGCGATCAAGGCCGCCGCGGTCGAGGTGAGTGCCATTGCGCTGAACGGCGACATACGGCCCCGGAATACGTTGTATGCTCCGGCGTGGTCGCTGACCAAAAATTCGTCGATTCCAAGCTGCACTCCACAAACGTACTCCGCCAGCGTGGCCGCACCCAGAGCGGCGACCACGCCGCTCAACATCTGAGCAAACCGTTCGGCTCGCAACGACGGTCGATCGCTCAAGCACAGTAACGCCAGCGCACAGAGAGCCACGCCGACCGCGGTGTTCATCTTCATCTCGACGAACCCCGGAACGATGCTGACGAGGAAATGGACGCCGAGTGCCCAACCGGCAATGGACAGGAGACCAAAACCGAGAGTCAAAGCTGCCGCGAGCCGCGCCCACAGCGCGCGATCGCTCCACAGCGGTGCTATGTTGCGCATTCTCCTAGCGTCCCTCCAATAGGGTTCAGTATCGGCTGGATTATCGTCGGCTAAAGACAGCTGGCGCAGTGCACTATGCTGCGGATGAGACGCGCAGCGACAATGTGCCCTCGGTCCGAGGCTAGCGGTGCCTTATCAATCCATGGCGTTTCTTGCCGACGGTGAGACGCGCGGTACCGCCATCGTCGAGATCTGCCGCGGATACGAAGGCGGTGACGCTACGGACCGGTCGGTCGTTCAGACGTACGCCGCCTTGCTCGACGAGCCGGCGGGCAGCGCTTTTGGAGTCGGCCATGCCAAGTGCCATGGCGATGTCGATGACCAGTGCTGATTCTCCTGTTTCGAGCGAGAAGACCGGCAGGCCGTCGGTCGCGTTGCCCGCAAACGCCTGTGCTGCCGTAGCAGCCGAGGCATGCGCCGCGTCGCCGCCATGACAGAGTCGCGTCGCCTCGGTGGCCAGCATTTCCTTGGCTATATTGATGTCCGCGTCCTCGAGTTGCTCGAGCCGGACGATTTCGTCGAGGGGCAGATCGGTGAACAGGCGCAGGAAACGCCCGACGTCGCCGTCTTCGGTATTGCGCCAGAATTGCCAGTAGCCGTAGGGCGCGAGGCGCTTGGGGTTCAACCAAACGGCGCCGCTCGCGGTTTTGCCCATCTTGGCACCCGATGCGGTTGCGATCAGCGGCGAGGTCAAACCAAACAAGTGTGCATCGTGAATCCGGCGACCGAGATCGACGCCTTGCACGATATTGCCCCATTGATCGGAGCCGCCCATCTGCACGGTGCAGCCATAGCGTCGGTTCAGTTCCACGAAATCGTAACCCTGCAAAATCATGTAGTTGAACTCGAGAAAGGTCAGCGGCTGCTCGCGGTCCAAACGCAACTTCACACTGTCCATGGTCAGCATGCGATTGATGGTGAAGTGGCGGCCGACGTTGCGTAAGAACGGGATGTATTGAAGGCCGGCGAGCCAGTCATCGTTGTTGACCAGCAGCGCACCCGTGGGGCTGTCGTCGAACCGCAAAAATTGGGCGAATATCTGGCGAATACTGGCGATATTCCGATTGATTTGCTCGTCGGTCAGCAATTGCCGCGTCGTGTCACGTCCCGATGGATCACCGATTTTGGTGGTCCCGCCGCCCATCAACACGATGGGCCGGTGCCCCGCCTGCTGCAGGCGCCGCAGCATCATGATCTGGACCAAATTGCCGATGTGCAGGCTGTCGGCCGTGGCGTCGAAACCGATGTACGCGGTAAGCAAGCGCGAATCGGCTTGCGCGTCCAGCGCAGCGGGCTCGGTCAGCTGGTGAATGTAGCCGCGCTCCTCGAGCGTACGCAGCAAATCGGAATTGAATTGATCCATGAGAATTCGCTTATAGAGTGTCGTCCGGCCCCGGCGCGTGACGCCACATTTTGCCTCGGATCCCGGCCACCGGCGCGGCCGAGAAAAAGATTTGTGACAAGGCGTTGACAGTGAGTGAACCCCGGCTATACTGCGCGCCCTTCTGAGAGGAAAGGCGGTTTTGGAGACTTCCGGTAATTGACGGGATCCCTAACTGCGCTATACTTGGAGGTCTTTCCCCGGCCTTTGTCGCTGTGGACAATTTTTTAAAAATTTGAACAGGTAATTTGTGTGGGGACTCGTGTCATCTGCCTTTAGTGCAATTGATGATGATGAGTTCCAGAAACGACCAGTTGTTCATTCTTGCCCTCAAAAGCAGGGTATGACCAAGTGAGAGTGATGGATCTCGATTGCTTCAGTATGAAAGTGTTATTAACTGAAGAGTTTGATCCTGG
>CAZZXZ010000108.1:0-12080 GCA_964658135.1 uncultured Acetobacteraceae bacterium
CGGCGGGAGCACGCCCGCGAGCAGGCTCTCGGCCTTCGCGCGCGCCGAGGCGGCCAAGGTGGCGGCCGCAGCTGCTGCTGCGTTGGCGTCGGCTTGCGCTTGTGCCTGGGCTCGTGCCAGCGCTGTGGCTGCGGCGTCGGCACGCGCTTTTGCGTCAGCATCCGCGGCGGCTTGGGCTGCTTGCGCATCCGCATCGGCGTCCGCGGCGGCTTGGGCTGCTTTCGCTTTGGCGTCGGCAGCGGCCTGCACGCGCGCAGCCTCCTGCGCCAGGCGATCGGCGCTCGACTTTTGCGCCGCATGCAACACCGCGGCATCGACGACCACCGCATCGATGGGCAGCGGCTGCACAACCGCCGGTGGCCGACGATTGGCGAGCGATGCGATTAGCAACAGCCCGGCCGCGAGCAGTCCGTGCAGCAACACGGAGACGGCTACCGGTCCGGAGTTCTCACGTAAGAAGCCCTGCATTTAGCGCGGTGTCGGCTTGACGGGATCGGTCAAGAAGCCGACCTTGCTGGCCCCGGCATGTTGCAACAACACCATGGCGCGCACCACGGTACCGTAGGGCACGGTGGTGTCGGCTTTTACCAGCACGGGTGTTTGCGGGTCGCGACGCAGCAGCGCCGACGTTCGCGCGCTCACCGTCGCCTCCGGTGCGGGGGTGTCGGGACTCTGCCCGAAGTTGATGTAGAGACGGCCCGCTGCATCGATGGTCACGATCAAAGGCTCATGCTTGGCGAGAAATTCAGGATCGATGGCTTGCGCACCGGCGTCCGGCAGGTCGACCTTGACCCCTTCCTTGAGCAACGGCGCGGTGATCATGAAGATGATCAAGAGCACCAACATGACATCGATGTACGGCACCACGTTGATCTCACCCATCAACTTCTTGCGCCGACGCAAACCGCTCGCCATCGGCGTCACGCCGGGGTCGCACGGACCGGGCCGTGTCGCTGGAGAATGGTCGAGAATTCTTCGACGAACGTATCGAACCGTAGCTCCAGCCTGCTGACTTGATCCGCGAAGCGATTGTAGGCAACCACGGCTGGAATGGCGGCAAACAATCCGATCGCGGTCGCGATCAACGCCTCCGCAATGCCCGGGGCCACCGCGGCGAGCGTGGCTTGCTGCACGTTTCCCAAATTGTGGAAGGCACTCATGATGCCCCACACCGTGCCGAACAAGCCCACGTACGGACTCGTCGAGCCTACCGTGGCGAGCGTCGCCAGACTCAGTTCGAGTCGATCGAGTTCGCGCAACTGCGCCACGCGCATGGCACGCCGAGCCCCCTCGAGCAATTGATCCGAAGGCACTCCTTGCTGTCGCAGGCGGCTGAATTCCCCGTATCCCGATTCGAAAATACTCTGCTCGCCGGTCCCGGCACGGCCCTTGGTTTCAATGCCGCGATAAAGCGCGGTCAGATCGCCGCCGGACCAGAACGCCGCCTCGAAGGTCTCCGCTTGCTTGCGCGATGCCGAAATCACACGACTCTTCTTGAAAATGATGGCCCATGAAGTGACCGAGGCGGCCAGCAGCAGCACCATGACCCCTTGCACGATAGGACTCGCATCAACCACCAGGGTCCAGATGGACAAGTCATTCGGCATCACGCCACTCCAGGAACAAATCTTTAGGAATTGCACGCGGTTTCAGCGAGCCCGAATCGAGACAGGCAACGCGCGTGCCGGCGCCAACCAGTTGTAAATCGCCGCGCATGACGGTTTGCTTGAACGAAATTGTCGCACCGCTCAGGCGCAGTAATTCGGCCGTAACGAGAATTTCATCTCCGAGCACTGCCGGCCGCAGAAAATCCACCTCGACATTGACC
Organism: uncultured Acetobacteraceae bacterium; assembly: GCA_964658135.1. Taxonomy (GTDB): domain Bacteria; phylum Pseudomonadota; class Gammaproteobacteria; order Steroidobacterales; family Steroidobacteraceae; genus Bog-1198. The sequence continues at coordinate 1,829 of CAZZXZ010000108.1, forward strand.
ACGGCAAATTGCAATTGCCGCTCGTTACGCAACCGATACTGATCGATTCCGAGTGCGCGGAGCCAATCGGTCCGGCATCGTTCCATGAACTTCAAGTAGTTGGCGTAGTAGACGACGCCGCCGGCGTCGGTATCTTCCCAATAAATTCTCAGGGAAATTTCAAATTTTTTAACCATCCAATTCAATTATATACATTGTTTTTCTAATGTTCATTATTTCAGAGGGCGCGGGTGTTACAGCCATGCCGCATGGCCCGCAAGCCGCGGCCTAGAAGGAATCGCCGGTCGGAGAGTGCCCCGGCGTACCAAGAGTCGCGCTGAGCGTCAGCGGTCGTTGCAAGGCGGCGCCGTGCCGTCCCGGCACAACGCGGGGCCTTCATCTCGCTTCGTGGCCCCCTGACTGTCGGCATGCGGTACCCCGTCGCCGGCCGATACGCATCCTGTCATCAAAACCGCCACCACCAACATGCCATAAATCGTTTTCATCGCCATTCCTCGTTGCTTTCGCGGAATGATGCCGGAAGAAGCGCAGCGAAAAACGGGGACTCCAGCGCGTCCCAGGGTCAGAAAACGACTTACACCCGCTACCAATTCAAGGCTTCAGCAACAACCGGAGCAGCTCGGCAACGACCGCCAACACGGCGACGCTCGCCGCCCAGAGGGCAATCAGCCACAGCACTTTTTTAAAGAGCGCGGCGCTACTCATGGTAGCCGTCGTGGCCCACTTTGCCGCGGAACACCCAGTAGGCCCATCCCGTGTACGTCAAAATGCACGGCACCAACACCGCGGCGCCGACCAGCATGAACAATTGACTGCTGCGCGGCGAGGCCGCCTGCCAGATCGACACGCGCCCCGGTATGAGATCCGGCCACATCGACAGCGCCAGACCCACCATCGAAAGACCGAACAAAGACAAGGTCAAGAGGAACGGCACGTACTCTCGACCCCGGTCGATGTGGCGGTATAAAAGGAAGCCGAGAATCGCGACCAGGATAGGCATCTGCGCCGTCGCCAGCACGCCGGGCCAGGCGAACCATGCATGGTAATACTTGGTTTCGAGAAACGGCGTGTAGATGCTAACCGCCGCAATCGCGGCCAGCAGACCCAAACTCAACGGCTTGGCGAATCGGTGCGCATCGTATTGCACTGCTCCCTCCGTCTTCCAGATCAACCAACAACACCCCAGCAGCGAGTAGCCGACAAGCAGGCTGATCCCGGTCAACACGCTGAACGGCGTGAGCCAATCCCAATACCCGCCCGTGTAATAACGCCCGGTGATCTTGATTCCCTGCAGCAAGGCGCCGAGGGTGACGCCTTGGGCGAATGTGGCGACTATCGACCCGAGGCAGAATGCCGCATCCCACCTCGCCCGATGCGACGGATCCCGCCAGCGAAATTCGAACGCGACCCCACGGAAAACCAAACCCAGCAGCATCGCCACGATGGGCGCGTAGAGGGCCGGCAAAATGATGGAATAGGCCAACGGAAAAGCCGCCATCAAACCACCGCCGCCCAGCACCAACCAGGTCTCGTTCCCATCCCACACCGGCGCAATGGCGTTCATCGCCGTATCGCGCTCCGAGCCGACGGCGAAGCCCGTAAAGAGGATACCGATACCCAGATCGAAACCGTCCATCACCACGTACATCGCGATGGCGAACGCGATCACCGCTACCCACACGATGGTCAGATCGATGGTCAACCGGCGACACTCCCACCGTCGCGCGGGGCGCCGTGGGCATGCGGCGCGTGGTCGGTATACAACGCGGTCGCCGGCGTGATTCCCGCCGCAGGCGTCGGCACGCCCGGAGGCACCGGTTCGCGTTCCGCCGGTGGCTTGGCCATGATCTTCAAGATGTACACGGTGCCCGACGCGAACGCGAAGAAATACACGCCGATGAATGCCACCAACGACCCGGTAACGCCCGGCGCACCGATCGGCGAGACCGATTCCGACGTTCGCAGCAAGTGGTATACGGTGAAAGGTTGGCGCCCCGCTTCCGTGGTCACCCAACCGGCGATGACCGCCACGAATCCGGCAGGTCCCATCCACGTCGCCAACCGATGCAACGGCCGCCATTCGTACAAGGTACCGCGCCATCGCGCCCACAAACTCAGCATGCCCAGTCCCAGCATGGCGAACCCGAGCCCGACCATGATGCGAAATGACCAGAACAACACCGTTACCGACGGCCAATCCGCACGCGGAATGCTGTCGAGTCCGGCCAGCGGCGCGTCGCCATCGTGCTTCAGGATCAGGGACGCCAGCTTGGGAACTTCCACGCTGTAGTCCATGCGTCCGGCGCGTTCGTTCGGAATGCCCATCAGTACGAGGGGTGCGCCATGCGCATACGACTCGAAACGGCCCTCCATGGCCATCACCTTGGCAGGCTGATACTCGGCCGTATTGAGACCCTGCGTATCTCCCGCAAAAATCTGCAACGGCGCCACCAGAGTCGCCATCCACATGGCCATCGAGAACATGATGCGGGCCCCGGGATGCGTGCGATCCTTGAGCAAATGCCAGGCACCGACACCGCCGACCACCAGCGCCGTCGTCAAGTAAGCCGCAATGACCGTGTGCACGAAGCGATACGGAAAACTCGGGTTGAAGATGATGGGCAACCAGGAACCGGCCGGCACGAATTGCCCGACGTCATTCACTTTCCATCCGGCCGGGGTTTGCATCCAACTGTTGACCGACAGAATCCACGTGGCCGATATCAGCGTGCCGAGAGCGACCATGCAGGTCGCGAAGAAATGCAGCCCACGCCCCACCCTGGCGATGCCGAACAGCATGACTCCCAAGAATCCCGCTTCGAGAAAGAACGCCGTCAAGACCTCGTAAGCCATCAAAGGACCCACTATGGGTCCGGCTTTATCCGAGAACACCGACCAGTTGGTTCCGAACTGATACGACATGACGATGCCCGACACCACGCCCATGCCGAACGCGATTGCGAAAATCTTGATCCAGTAACGGTACAGATTGTCGTACACCCGACGGCCGGTCTTCAGCCACAAGGCCTCGAGCACCGCAAGATAGCTGGCCAGCCCGATGGAAAACGCGGGAAAGATGAAGTGAAAAGAGACGGTGAAGGCGAACTGCGCCCGCGCCAATATCAGGGGGTTCATAGTAAGTCCCGTTCGATGGCCGGCGCCCGTAGGCCGAAATGCGCGTAGGCCGCCCGCGTGGCCACCCGCCCGCGCGCCGTGCGCATGAGAAATCCCTGCTGTATCAAAAACGGCTCGATGACGTCCTCGATGGTGCCGCGCTCCTCGCTCATGGCGGCCGCCAGGCTGTCGACACCCACCGGACCCCCCTCGAATTTTTCGATGACGGTGATGAGTAATTTGCGATCCAACATGTCGAATCCCTGGGGATCGACTTCCAGCATGTCGAGCGCCGCCAACGCCACCGCTCCGCTGATGAGTCCACCCGCCTTGACCTCGGCGAAATCACGCACGCGCCGCAGCAGCCGATTGGCGATTCTCGGCGTGCCGCGCGACCGCTCCGCGATGCGATCCGCACCGTCAGGCTGCAGACGCAGTTTCAAAATCGACGCGCTACGTACCACGATCTTCGTGAGTTCTTCGGTCGAATAGAATTCGAGACGCTGCACGATGCCGAACCGATCCCGCAACGGCGAGGTCAACAGTCCGGCCCGCGTCGTGGCGCCTATCAGCGTAAAGGGCGGTAGATCGAGCTTGATGGAGCGCGCCCCGGGGCCTTCACCGATCATCAAATCGAGTTGCGAGTCCTCCATGGCCGGATAAAGGACCTCTTCGACCACCGGACTCAAACGATGAATCTCGTCCACGAACAACACGTCGCGCGGTTCCAGGTTGGTCAGCAAGGCCGCCAGATCGCCGGGCCGCTCGAGCACGGGACCGGAGGTCTGCCGCAGATTGACCTGCAGCTCGTTGGCGATGATGTTCGCCAGCGTGGTCTTGCCGAGCCCGGGCGGTCCGAAGATCAGCACGTGGTCCAACGCCTCGCCGCGTTGGCGCGCCGCCTGGATGAAAATATCCATCTGCATCTTGACGTTGGGCTGCCCGATGTAATCGGCCAGCGTCTTCGGTCGAACCGCTCGATCGACCACTTCTTCGTCGCGAGTGCGGGTGGCGGCGATGAGGCGATCCGGTTCGATACTCAAGCGCGCGTCCTCAAGATTTGACCGCGGACTTCAGCGCGCGCCGGATCAAATCCGTGGTCGACAAGCCGGGTTCGTCGGCGGATTTCAGCAAACGCGTCACCTCGGGGGGCTTGTAGCCGAGCGCGATCAGCGCACTGAAGGCTTCGCTTTGCGCCGTCGGAGCCGCGCCCAAACCAGCGGCACTCGGCGTCGGCGCCGAGAGCTTCTGAACGTTATCGCGCATTTCGATGAGGATCCGTTCCGCGGTTTTGCGCCCGATGCCGGGAATCCTCGTCAGCATGGTGACATCCTCCGCTTCGATGGTACGCAGAAAATCCTCCACGCTCGCGCCCGAAAGAATTCCGAGCGCCATTTTAGGTCCGACGCCGGAAATTTTCAGCAGGCTGCGAAACAGCCGGCGTTCGCTGTCGGTACCGAAACCGAACAGGATGTGAGCATCCTCGCGCACCACCAGATGCGTGAACAGCGCCACCGGCTCGCCGGTACCCGGCAGACCATAGAACGTCGACATGGGGGCTTCCAGCTCGTAGCCGACGCCGTTCACATCCACCATCAACAGCGGTGGCTGTTTGATGGCCAGACGTCCCTTCAAAAAGCCGATCACCCGCGTCCGCCGGCGCGCAGCAGCGACACGCGCACCTGACCGCGCAGCGCATGGCAGACGGCCGTCGCGAGCGCATCCGCCGCGTCGGCCGCCAGAGGGCCTTCGAGCTTCAGCAGGCTTTTCATCATGAGTTGCACCTGACTTTTCTCGGCACTGCCCGAACCTACCACCGCCTGCTTGATCTGCCGGGTCGCGTATTCAAATACTTCGGCATTGGCGTCGGCGGTGCCGCAAATGGCTGCGCCGCGTGCCTGACCCAATTTCAAGGCACTGTCGGGATTGCGATTGACGAAGACGCGCTCGATGGCAATTTCCTGAGGTCGGTACTGGGAAACAACAGTTTGGACGCAACGGAAGATTTCGCACAGCCGCGCCGCAAATTCGCCCTGGCCGGTGCGAATCACACCGCTCGCAACATAGGTCAAACGCGGCCCGGACACGTCGACGACACCGAACCCCGTGCATTGCGAGCCGGGGTCGATGCCGAGCACGCGGATGATCGTTGGGTTACCCATGCACGGGTATGATACCGCATGGAAACCACCGCCACGACCCGGACCGCCAGCGCGAAGCTCCAGGCCGGGTTTGCGGCGTTTCGCGATCTTGAGATCGCCACGTCCGGCGAATCCGTGCGCGTTGCCGCACTCGAGGTCGCGGAGATAGTCCGCAGCCTCGAGGCCGACGACGACGTCGTCATCGCGGCATTGGTGCAGCCGCTGCTCGACGGGAAGTTTCTCGACCGGGAAGCCGCCGAGAAGCGCTTCGGCGAGGAAGCCACCCGCCTCGCCCGCGCCCTCGGGCAGTTGGGCCGGTTCGTGTTGCCGCCCGACTGGACGCCCGAGCGTGGCTTGGAAATCGGTCAGGCGGAATCTCTGCGCAAGATGTTGCTGGCGGTCATCGGCGATGTACGGCTCGTGGTGGTACGCCTCGCCGAACAGCTGCAGAAGATGCGTGCCGCCAAATCATCGGACGGGGAAACGCAACGAAAATACGCGATCGAGGCGAGCGAAGTCTACGCCCCGTTGGCCAATCGGCTCGGTGTCTGGCAAGTGAAGTGGGAACTCGAAGATTTAGCTTTCCGCTATCTGCAGCCTGCATCGTACAAACACATCGCCGCCGCGTTGAAGGTGCGCCGCTCGGAGCGCGAGCGTTACATCGAGGACTTGAAACTTCTGCTGCACGCGGCACTGCGCAGCGCCGGGATCGCAGCCACCATCGAAGGACGTCCGAAACATATCTACAGCATCTGGCGCAAGATGCAGTCGAAGCATCTGGCGTTCGAACAGCTCATGGATATCAGGGCGGTGCGGGTGCTGGTCGACACCGTCGCCGATTGTTACGGCGCGTTGGGCGTGGTGCATTCGCAGTGGTCCTTCATTCCCGGCGAATTCGACGATTACATCGCCACGCCGAAGGATAATTTTTACCGTTCCATTCATACCGCCGTGGTCGGGCCCGGTGGACAGCCGATGGAAATCCAGATCCGCACCCACGACATGCACGCCAATTCCGAGCGCGGCGTGGCGGCTCATTGGCGCTACAAGGAAGGTGGTCGCAGCGACCAAGCCTACGAGCGCAAGATCAACCAGCTGCGCTCGCTGTTGGCGCCTGCCGACAGCAGCGAAACCGCCACCGATTTCATCGATCGCATGCGCGTCGATCTGTTTCAAGACCGCATCTACGCCGTGTCGCCCAAGGGCGAAATCGTCGACGTCCCGGTGGGCGGTACGCCGCTCGATTTCGCTTATCAGGTGCACACGGACTTGGGGCATCGCACGCGTGGCGCCAAGGTCAACGGCCGCATGGTCGGGCTCGACTATCGACTCAAGAACAGCGACACCGTGGAGATCATCACCGCCAGGTCAGCGCAGCCGTCGCGCGACTGGCTCGCCACGCAATCGGGTTATCTGGCCAGCCCCCGCCATCGCAACAAAGTGCGGGCCTGGTTCCGCAAGCAGGACGAAACTCAAAACAAGAACGAGGGGCGGGCCCTGTTCGATCGCGAAATACAGCGGCTGGGGGTCAACAAGCCACCCGTACCGGAGTTGCTCGCCGAACTGAAATTAACCAGCCTCGAGGCGCTGCACGAAGCGTTGGGACTCGGCGAGATGAGCTCCGCGCAGGTGGCCGGCGCGATCCAACGTCTGTTGCATGCCCGCGAAGCGCGGGGCGAGGCTCCGCGCTTGAAGCCGCTCATCCAGCGCGAACCCGAAACCGAAGTACAAGGCATCGGCGATCTCCTGTCGACCTATGCCCGGTGCTGCAAACCGCTGCCGCCCGAGGCCATTGCAGGCTACATCACCGTCGGTCGCGGCGTCACCATCCACAGCCAGACGTGCGCCAATCTCGCGCGTCTCAGCAGCAAGTCACCGGCTCGAGTTCTCGCCGTCGCCTGGGGTCAGGACCGGGTGGGCGACTTCGCCATGGACATCGCCATCGAAGCCTTCGACCGGCGCGGACTGGTACGCGATATCAGTGCCGCCCTCGCGGATGAAAAAATCAGCATCCGTGGCATGAACACCCTGACCGGAAAACACGACGCCGTCGCGAATATGCAGATTCAAATTTTAGTGTCGGGATTGCCCCAGCTGTCCAAGGTGCTGTCGCGAATCTCGCAGGTGCCCAACGTGATTTCGGCGCGGCGCCGCCGCTGAAGTGCGCGAGCTACCTGTCCCACCCTACCGATTGATCGAGTCGATGGCCTTCTTGTCCACGGCCAGCGCCGCTTCGTGTATGGCTTCGGATAACGTCGGGTGCGCATGCATGGTGCGCTGAATATCCTCGGTGCTCGCCGAATATTCCATGGCCAACACGGCTTCGCCAATCAATTCACCGGCCATCGGTCCTATCACATGGACACCCAGCACTTCGTCGTCGTCCTTCGCAGAAACGATTTTCGCCATGCCGGCGCCGGCTTCCATGGCGCGCGCACGACCGCTGGCGGCGAACGGAAACGCGCCCACCTTGTAAGCGCGGCCGCTGGCCTTGACCTGTTCCTCGGTTTGTCCCACCCAGGCAATTTCCGGTGCGGTATAAATCACCGACGGGATCACCTTGTAGTTCACTTCGCCGAATTGGCCGGCAATCAGGTCGGCGACCATCACGCCCTCTTCCTTGCCTTTGTGTGCGAGCATCGGACCGCGCACCACGTCCCCTACCGCCCAAACGCCCGGCACCTGGGTACGACAGTGCTCATCGACCTCGATGAACCCGCGCGAATCCACCGCCACACCGGTTCCCTCGGCCAATAAATTGTCCGTGAATGGGCGTCGTCCGACGGCCACCACCAGTTTGTCGACCTGCAAAGTATGTTCGCCCTGCGCGTCGGAGAAAACCACATCGACGGCACCGTTCGCCGCGACGGCCGCCTTCAGCACCTTGGCGCCCAACTTGATGTCGAGACCCTGTTTTTTGAAATGGCGCTGTGCTTCTTTCGCGATGGTCTGATCCACCATGGGGAGGAATTGCTCCATGGCCTCGAGCACGGTTACCTTGCTGCCCAAGCGACGCCACACGCTGCCCAACTCGAGGCCGATGACGCCCGCACCGATCACGCCGAGGCGTCCGGGTACCGCATCGAACTCCAGCGCATTCCACGAATCGACGATGGACGTGCCATCGTGCGGCACCGTCTTCAATCGGATCGGTGTCGAACCCGATGCGATGATGACGTTCTTCGCCTGCAAGGTGCGCTCGGAGCCGTCCACCGCCGTGACTAAAACCTGGTTGTTCGGCAGCAAACGACCGTGCCCCTGAATGCCGACGACACCGTTAGCTTTGAACAAGGCCGTGATCCCGGTCGTCATGGTCTTCACCACGGCAGCACGGCGCTTTTGCATCGCCGCGAGATCCAACTGAATATCCCCGAGCTTGATGCCGTGCACGGAAAATTCTTCCTTGGCGCGCAGGAAAAGTTCGGAGGACTCCAATAAAGCTTTGGAAGGAATGCAGCCGGCGTTCAAACACGTGCCACCGAAGGTGTAAGAGCCGTCGAAGTTCTTCCATTCGTCGATGCACGCCACCGACAGCTTATTCTGCCCCGCCCGAATGGCAGCCGGATAACCCGCCGGTCCGGACCCGATCACGACGATGTCGAATACGTCACTCATATGGAAAGCACCATGCGTGCCGGATCCTCCAGACATTGCTTGACGGTGACCAGAAACTGCACCGCTTCCCGTCCGTCGATGATGCGATGGTCGTACGTCAGAGCGAGATACATCATCGGTCTGACGACCACTTGCCCGTCGATCACCACCGCGCGATCCTGAATTTTGTGCATGCCGAGAATCGCGCTCTGCGGAGCATTGACGATGGGCGTCGAGAGCAGCGATCCGAACGTCCCGCCGTTGGTGATGGTGAACGTACCACCGGTCAATTCGTCGATGGTGATGGTGCCGGCCCGGGCACGACCGGCGAACGTGGCGATCGATTTTTCGATGTCCGCGAAACTCATTTGGTCCGCATCGCGCAGCACCGGGACGATCAACCCGCGGTCGGTCGACACCGCGACGCCCACGTCGAAGTACTCGTGATACACGATGTCGTTGCCGTCGACCGATGCATTCACCGACGGAAACTTCTTCAGCGCTTCCACGCAAGCTTTCGTGAAAAACGACATGAAGCCGAGCTTGGCGCCATATTTTTTCTCGAAGGGGTCTTTATAACGGCTGCGCAATTCGTTGACGGACTTCAAGTCCACCTCATTGAACGACGTCAGCAACGCCTGGGTGGCCTGGGCCTGCACCATGCGCTCGGCAATCCTAGCCCGCAGCCGCGTCATCGGGACACGCTGTTCGGCACGCGCGCCGCGCGTCACGGGAGCGGGCGGCGAAGGCGCCTTGGCAGTCTGCGGCGCGCTGACCGGCGGCGTCTTGCCCGGCGACTCTTGGGTCGACAGATGACTGACGACATCCGATTTCGAAATGCGTCCATCGCGACCCGAACCGACCACCGATTTCGGATCCACTTTATTCTCTTCAACCACGCGCTTTGCGGCGGGGCTCAACTTGCCGCCCGCGCTCTCCGGCTTCGTCGGGGCGCTCGCGACGACCGTCGTAGCGCCGTTGGCTGAACTTATAACGGGGGGAGCACTCGCACCGGGTACGGGTGCAGCGGCACCCTCCTCGATGACGGCCAAGACCTGGCCGCTGGTGACGGTGGTGCCGTCGCCGAGCCGGATCTCCTTGATGGTGCCCGCCACCGGCGACGGCACTTCGAGAACCACCTTGTCCGTCTCCAGATCGACCAAGTTCTCATCGCGCGCGACGGTATCGCCGGGCTTTTTATGCCAAGACACAAGCGTGGCATCAGCCACCGACTCCGGTAGCTGAGGCACGCGCACTTCAATAGTCATGAACCAGTCCTAGTTTGAGCCGCCGGAACACGCGCGGCTTGTCGAGACGCCTCTTCCGGCGGCGTGCCCTGCAGGGCAGCGGCTACCAGATTTTTCTGTTGTTGTTCGTGCAGAGCCGCGATGCCCGTGGCCGGC
>CAZZXZ010000109.1:0-12058 GCA_964658135.1 uncultured Acetobacteraceae bacterium
CAAACTCTCGCAAACGGCCATCATGCAATCCTCACGTTCGGCAGGCGCTACACCTTAAAGTGATTTCTAGGCGGACGTTTCGAATATACAAGACGAGCGATAAAACGCAATGCTCGATTGCAGGAGGACCCATCGAGCGTCCTCCCGCGGCAGCCGACTTTGCGCTTAAGCGACGGGTTCCGAGGCCGGTTCCGCCCTAGGCGGGGGCAGCTCGGCCGTCGGTTCGTGCGCGTGGGTAGCGCCGATCAGCATGTAAACGCCCGGCACGACGAACAGCGTAAACACGGTTCCGATCGCAAGTCCGGTCGATATGACGAGCCCGATGGCGTACCGCGAGGCCGCACCGGCGCCGGAGGCAAAGACCAACGGCAGCACGCCGAGCACCATGGCGGCGGTGGTCATGAGAATCGGGCGTAGGCGGGTGCCCGCCGCGGCAACGATGGCCGCGTGTTTGCTCTTGCCCATTTGCTGTTCCGTGTTGGCCACCTCGACGATCAGAATGCCATGCTTGCTGATCAGCCCCATGAGGGTGACCAAACCCACCTCGGTGTAGATGTTCACGGTCGCTCCGCCGATGCCCAGCGAGATGAAGATCAGCGCGCCTGCGATCGATAAGGGCACCGAGATCAAAATGACCAGGGGATCGCGAAAGCTCTCGAACAGCGCGGCGAGCGCCAGAAAGACGACGATGATGGCGAAGGCGAAGGTGGTCATGATACCGCCCGATTCGGCGACGAACTGTCGGCCTTCGCCGCCATAGTCTACCGAGTACCCCTGCGGCAGTGTCTTCGTGGCCAGGTTTTGCAGATACTTCAAACCGTCGTCCAGCGAAATCCCCGGTGCCGTGACGCCGGACATCGTCGCCGAATTCAGCTGTTGAAAATGATTCAAGGTTTCCGGAACCACGACGGGTTTGATGGTCGCGATGGTCGACAACAGCACCGGCACGCCGCCGATGGTGGTGATGGGATAGTTCATCAGCTGATTCACGTTCAGGCGCGAGAGACGCTGCACTTGCGGAATCACCTTATAGGATCGCGTATCCAAGCTGAAATAGTTGGTGTAATTGCCGCCCAGCAGCGATCCCAATGCATTGCCCACCTGGGTCATCGTCAAGCCCAATTGCGCGGTTTTCTCGCGATCGATGTCGATGACGGCTTGCGGTAAGTCAAGCTTCAGGTCGGTGTCGAGGAAAATGAACATGCCGCTTTTGACGGCCGTATTCAAAAAGGCCTGCGACACTTCATTGAGGCGTGCAGCCGGTTCCGTGGTTTTGATCGCGAATTGAATGGGCAGACCAAAGGCGCCGGGTAACGAGGGGGGTTGGAAGACGGCGATTTTCTGGCCCGCAATGGCACCGACCTTTTGTTGCAGCAAGTTCTGAATGTCGTTGGAGCCGAGCTTGCGTTTGTCGCGCGGCGGCAGCGCCAAACCCATGATCACGTTACCGGGGGCATCGATCTGGAACACATGCTCGGGGTGCGCAATCGCCGACGTCAGACTGAACGCCTCGCTGTCGTAGATGGTCTTGCCCTGCAGCGTCGCATTGGGCGCGGAGGTTTGCTGCAGCAAAACGAAGCCCTGATCTTCCTGCGGCGCGAGTTCGCTCTGCGCGCTGGTGTACATGTAATAGATGCTGCCCAGAACCAGCACCACGAGCACCGCAGTCACCGGCGTGTAACGCAGGCTGCGTTCCAGCTTGCCCTGGTACCAACGCAGCAACTTGTCGAACCGGCTGTCGATGTAGCGGACCAGGCGGGCTTCCCAGTCGGTGGCGCCGGGCCGATGGGGCTTCAAGAGACGCGAACACATCATGGGCGAGAGCGTCAACGCGATCACGGCGGACACGGTAACGGCCGCGGCCAGCGTGAAGGCGAACTCGATGAACAAGGCGCCGGTCAAGCCGCCCTGAAAGCCGATCGGGACGAAGACAGCCAACAGCACCACGGTCATCGCAACGATGGGCCCGGCCAGCTCTCGGGCCGCCGTACTGGCGGCGGCCATCGAGGACATGCCGCCTTCCAAGTGCCGATTGACGTTTTCCACCACGATGATGGCGTCATCGACGACCAGTCCGATCGCGAGAACCAACGCGAGAAGCGTCAATAGATTGATCGAAAAGCCGAGCATCAGCATGATGGCGAAGGTACCGACCAGCGACAACGGAATCGCCACGATGGGGATCAACACCGAACGCGGCGAGCCTAAAAACGCGAAAATGACCAACATCACGATGACCAGCGCTTCGATCAACGTCACCGCCACTTCGTGGATGGAGCTGTTCACGAAGTCGGTGGAATCATAGACCACCAGCGCGTGCAGGCCCTCGGGCAGCTGGGCTTCGATCTCCGGGATTATCTTCTTGACGCCATTGACCACATCCAGCAAGTTCGCGCTCGGCGCCACCTGGATGCCGACGAACACACCCGGCTTGCCGTCGAACGCGACGTTCGATTCGTAAGAATCGGCGCCGAGCTCGACGGTCGCGATGTCGCTCAACCGAATGTTGGCGCCGTTGCTTTGTTTGATGACCAGCTTCTTGAAGTCGCTCAAGCTATGCAGGCTGGTGGTGGAGGTCAAGGTCACCTGGACCATCTGCCCCTTGGTGTTGCCCACCGCGGAAACGAAGTCGTTGGCCGCAAGCGCCGTGGCCACATCGCTGGCGGACACGCCGTAAGCGACGAGCTTTTGCGGAATGAGCCAGGCGCGCAGCGAAAAATACTCGGCGCCCAACAGTTCGGCCGTCTGCACGCCTTCGACGGCCTGCAATTTAGGCTGGACGACGCGTTGGATGTAGTCGGTGACCTGATTGCGCTCGAGGGTGGGGCTGGAAAACCCGATATACATGGCGTCCGTGGTCTGGCCCACCTTGACGGTAATCGCGGGCTGCTGCGAGCCGGTCGGCAGCTGATTCAAAACGGAATTAACCTTGATGTTGATCTCGGCCGCGGCTTTCGACGTATCGTAGTTTTGGCGCAGGTATACCGTGATGGTGCTGGTGCTGCTCTGGCTGGTCGAGGTCATGTAATCGATGCCGTTCGACTGCGCCACCGCCGCCTCGATCGGGGTGGTGATGAAGCCTGCGATGGCGTCGGGATCCGCGCCCGGGAACGACGTGGTGATGGTGACGATGCCGTTTTCGGTCTTCGGGTACGCCAGAGTCTGCAGCGAATAATACGAGCGCAACCCCACGACCAGAATCAAGAGGCTCACCACGCTCGCAAGCACGGGCCGGCGGATGAAAATATCGGTAAAATTCACTGGGGGTCTCGCACGGTTTTGTACTTACTCGTTGGGCGGGGTCGGATGCGCGGCATCGGTGGGCTGGACCGAGTTGTTGATGAGAATGGCCGAGCCGTTGTGGAGCTTCAATTGTCCGGCACTCACCACCTCGTCGCCCGCCGCCACACCGCTCTTCACGGCCACCTGGTCGCCGCGCGTCTCGCCGATTTGCACGAAACGTTGCTGGGCGGTCATGGTCTCGTTGCCTTTGTCGTCCTTGCCGTTTCTGTGCACCAGATACACCGTGTCGCCGTAGGCGTTGTAGGTGATAGCCGCCTGCGGCAGGGTAATCTGCGTGGTCGGGGCGCCATTGTCGATCTCGACCGAAGCAAACATCCCCGGCAAAAGCCGTCGATCGGCGTTGGAAAATGAGGCGCGCATCTGCACGTTGCGGCTGGCGCTGTCGACCTTCGAGTTGATCGAAATGATCTTGCCGGTAAACGTCGTGCCGGGATACGTGTCCACGGTGGCCGCCACCGCTTCACCCAACTTCAAGGTGGCGAGCGTTTGCTGGGGCACGTAGAAATCGATGTACATCGGGTCGAGCGCCTGCAACGTCACCACGGTGGTTCCTGCGGCCAGGTACTGACCCTCGTCGACTTGCCGGATCCCGAGTTTGCCGGCAAACGGCGCGCGCACCGCTTTTTCCGCAATCAAGGCTTTTTGCTGGGCGACCTGCGCGCGCGCCGATTTGAGCGACGACGCGTCGGAATCGACGGTGGATTGCGCGATGGCTTGTGAAGCCAGCTGTTCCAAGTCGCGCTTGTAAGTGATCGCCGCCAGTTCGGCTTGTGCCTGCAATTGCGCCAACTTGGCCGGATCGTCGTTGGCTTGCAGCGTGAGCAGCAACGTGCCGGCCGGAATCTCGGCGCCCGAGTCGAAATGAATCTTGTCGACCACCCCACCCAATTGGGCCGCGAGATCTGCGCCGCGCGCGGCGCGCAAGCTCCCCAAGGCTTCGGTTCGCGCCTGCCAGCTCGTCGCGGCGGCCACCGTCGTCGACACGGTCTGCGGCGCCGCGGCCATGCCCTTCAGCATGGGCTCGATGAATTTTTTGGCGACCAGCAGGTGCCAGCCGTAGATGCCGCCGATCACGACCGCAACGCAGACGAAAAGTATCAGCAGCGGTTTTATCAGCGCGCGCGGTCGAGCGGTATTATGACCTTCGTCGGCATTCACGGTTTGCATAGTGCTCACAGAGGTCCCTTGCAGCAGTCGGAAGTGGTGGCGGCGACGTCGGTGCGGTTCCACCATCCGCCGCCGAGTGCTTGAAACAGCGCAGCGGTGTCGGAGAATCGCAACGCCCGCGCCTTGATGAGATTGACCGCCGCGGTTTGATAATTTTGTTCGGAGGTCAGCACCTGCAGATAGCTCGCCGCGCCGCTCTTGTACTGCACCTGAACCAATTTCAAGCTGTCCGCGGCCGCCCGTTCGGCATTGGTCTGCGCCACCAAGGCATCCGCGTCCGACTGCAGTGCATACAAGCTGTTCGAAACGTTTTGAAAGGCGGTCAGCACGGTACCCCGGTAGTTCGCCGCCGCCGCCTGCATCGCGGCAATGTCGGCACGCCGTGTATGCAGCAGTTGGCCGCCCTTGAATATCGGTTGGGTGACGCCGCCGATGAGGTTGTAGACCACCGAGGCGGGATTCAAAATATCGGCAAACTTGATCGATTCGCCGCCGTAGCTGCCGGTCAGCGTGAACTGCGGCAGCATGTTCGCGGTGGCGATACCGACCTGCGCGGTGGCCTCGTGTAAAAGCGCCGAGTATTGCCGCACGTCGGGACGCTGTTCGACGAACTTCGAGGGCAGGCTCACCGGCAGATCGACGGGCAGCGTCAAGGCGTCGAGTTGAATTTCCGCACCGGCATAGTCGGCGGGAAGCTCGCCTAGGTAGGTGGCGAGCTGATTGCGTTCTTGGGCCAGCTGGCTGCGCAAGGGCGGCAGGGTCGCGAGCGTGGTCTGCAAGGTGGATTGTTGGGTGAGCAGGTCGACTCGCGAGGCGCCGCCGGCATTGACGCGCGCCTGGGTGATGTCGAGTTGAATCTTCTCGGACTTCGCGATCTCCTCGGTGGCCGCGATCTGCGCGCGCAACGAGGCCTCGCTGACCGCTGCCGTGACGATGTTCGCCGTCAAACTCAGGTAGCTCGCCTCCAACGCGAATCGGTCGTAGTCCGCCTGTGCTTTGTAATCTTCGATCTGCCGTCGCGTGGCGCCGAAGACGTCGAGCGTGTACGACACGTTGACCGACGCACTATTCAGCGAATACAGAAAGGAGCCGTCCTGCGGGAGCCCGAACGCGGCGCCCGACGCTTTCTGTCGTTCCGCCTGATACTGCCCGGACAGGCTTGGATACAAGGCGCCACGCTCCGCGGCGGTCGTCTCGTTGGCTTGTCGCAGAGTCGCTTGTGCCGCCTCGAGCGTGGGGCTGTTGGTCAAGGCGCGTTCGATGAGGGCATTGAGCTGCGGCGATTTGAACAACGTCCACCACTGCCCGGGAATATCCAAGCCCTCGACGAACTGCTGCGCTTCGCCGCCCGCGACCGGCGCCGTTGCCGTGGTCGGGGGAATCGCTCCGGGTGCGGCGAAACCGGGCGTCGCCGGCGCGGCAGGGGTCTTGTAGTTGGGTCCCACCGCGCAGGCCGCGAGCAGCACGGCAGCCGCGCCGACCAGGCATCGTCTGGAGAATCGCATCATATTACAGAGCATCCGGGGGAATACGGCCGGCGCGGAATGGCGCCGTGCAGAAAGATGTCGACGACGTTGTTCAAATGAGCATCGAAATCCAGCGTGGCCATATCCTCGGCCGAACCGAACAGCAGACACTCGTGCAACTCCGCGCAGATCATTTGAATGAACAAGACGGCGGCACGTTCCGGGTCGCTTATGCTCAAGGTGCCACGCCGGATCTGCCCCCGGAAATAGCCGGCTATCGCATTGTCGATGGGAGCCTTGGCATTACTACGCATTTTCGCGGCGAGTTCCGGGAAGCGCTGCGATTCGCTGGCTAAGATTTTGAACAACGCGGCAGCGTCCGGCGTCCGCGCCCGCCCCGCCAAGGTGCGACCGATGATGGTCAAGGCTTCCTGCGGTTCGTAGCGATCCAATTCCGTGGGCGTCAAAATGGAAGCCATATCGCGCTCGACCAACCCGGTGATGACCGCTCCCAATAGATCCGCTTTATTCTTGAATCGCTCGTAGATGGTCCGGGTTGAAACACCCGCTTCCGAAGCGACTTTGTCGATGCTCGCCGCGCCGTATCCGACACGAAGAAACACGTGAGTCGCCGCCGCGATGAGTTGGGCAGCGCGCGCCGCCTCGGTTCCACGCCGTGGCCGCCCGACCCGGCCGCCAGCAACCGTTGGTACGTCAGCGGACAAGTTAGCGGGTGGCGAATCATTCACTGAGAGAAAATGACACGTGTCGTTTTCCAAAGCAAGCAATATTTTCTCACCGACCCCGTAACACTCTCAACCGTCCGACACCGCCGACGCCGAACCCGCACCGGGACGGGCCGCCACAGCCCGTATACTGTTGCCCATGAGCAACCATCATTCTCCTTTACTCGTGGCCGTCGGCGGCACGCTGCGCGCTGGGTCGTCCACGGAAAAAGCCATGCGCCACGTGCTGGCGACGGCGGTCCGCGCAGGGGCTCGCGTGAAACTGTTGAGCGGCGAGGCGCTGCAGTTGCCGATGTATCAACCCGAAAATCCCGAGCGGTCAGAAGCCGCCCGACATTTCGTGGCGCAGCTCAAACTGGCGGACGGAATCATCATCGGCTCGCCGGGCTACCACGGCAGCATCTCCGGATTCGTCAAGAACGCTTTGGACTATGCCGAGGATCTGCGCGAGGACGCGCGACCTTATTTCAGCGGTCGAGCCGTCGGGTGCATCGCGACCGCCGGCGGTTGGCCCGGGGCGGTCAATACGTTGGGTGCACTGCGCGATATCGTGCACGCGTTGCGCGGCTGGCCAACACCGTTGGGAGCGGCCATCAACTCGAGCGAAAAGGTATTCGACGCGGCCGGGTTGTGCCTGATGCCGCGGGTTGCGCAGACCCTCGATCTCATGGCGGAAGAGGTGCTGAGCTTCGTTCGCGCGTAGGACAACGGTGACTTGTCGCGCCGCTTACGCGGCTCCACAATGCGCGCCCGCTTCAACAGGAAAATACCGTCATGCGTCTTCATCCTCTGGGCCATACCGGCCTGTTCGTATCCGAGCTTTGTTTGGGGACCATGACTTTCGGCGGGTCCGAGGGTATGTGGAAAAACATCGGCGGTCTCGCACAGGGCGATGCCGAGCGTTTGGTCGGCCAGGCCTTCGACGCCGGGATCAATTTTTTCGACACCGCGGATGTCTATGCGGGCGGCGTGGCCGAAGAAATAACCGGCCAGGCGCTGCGCAATTTAAAAATCCCGCGTGAGGACGTGGTCGTCGCGACCAAGGTTTTCGGCACGATGGGCAAGGGTCCGAATTCGCGCGGCAACACGCGCCATCATATTTTGGACGGCGTCAAAGCGAGTTTGAAGCGGCTTCAGCTCGATCACATCGATCTGTATCAGATCCATGGTTTCGACGTCGCCACGCCGATCGAAGAGACCGTGCGCGCCCTCGATCAGCTGGTGCGTCACGGTCACGTGCGCTACGTCGGGGTCTCCAACTGGGCGGCCTGGCAGATCGCCACCGCTCTCGGTATTTCGGAAAGATTGGGTCTCGCGCGCTTCGAATCGCTACAGGCCTACTACAGCGTGGCGGGCCGCGATCTTGAGCGGGAACTCATTCCGATGCTGAAGAGCACGGGTCTGGGTTTGATGGTGTGGAGTCCGCTCGCCGGCGGATTGTTGAGCGGCAAGTACGCGGACGGGAAACAAGTCGAGGATGGCGGCCGACGCAAGGCTTTCGAATTTCCGCCGGTGGATAAGAGCCGTGCCAAGGCGTGCGTGGATGCGATGCGCTCCATCGCCGATGCCCACGGGATCTCGATCGCGCGAGTGGCGTTGGCGTGGTTGCTGCACCAGCCGCAGGTCACCAGCGTCATCATCGGCGCCAAGCGTGCGGATCAGTTGAAGGACAATCTGGCCTCGACGGAGGTGGTGTTGAGCCCGGCTGAACTCGAGCAGCTCGCGGGAGTAAGCGCGCTGCCGCCGGAATACCCAGGTTGGATGTTCAACGAGCAGGGTAAGCTGCGGCTGGCGCAGATCAACGATTCACAGGCGCCACGCGCCGCGAAGTAAGGCGGGCGCGGCCGCGTGGGACTGCTGCCCGATCGACCGAAGTGGACGGCGCGCCTCGCCGGGCTGGCGGGGCGCCTGCCTTCTCGGGCCAAGCTTACCGGCGGTTTGACGCAGGGCATGATGTCGGCCACGGCGGCCATCGTGGCCTACCTGCCCACCAAGCCGCTCGGTTTACAAGAGGGTTTCTGGGGATCGATCACGGCCATCGCCGTGGTCCAGACCGAATTGCGGGTCACGCAAACCTCGGCGCGGGATCAGTTTGCCGGCGCCGCCATCGGAGGTGCCATCAGTGCCATCATCGTGACCTTGATGGGCCAGCATCTCGTCGTGTACGCGATGGCGGTAGTGCTGTCGATGGTGGTCTGCTGGCTGGCCAACGTCAGCAGCGCCGCACGACTCTCCGGGTCCACCGCAACCATCATGCTGTTGGTGCCGCATCGGGGTTCGGTCGAGGGGATGTTGTTCTCGCGCATCGCCGAGGTGACATGGGGCGTGACGGTCGGACTGATGACGGTATGGCTGGTCAACCAAGCCGAACGGACGCTTGCCCCGCACAGCTCGGCCGACCCGCCGCCGCATTGAGCCGACCCGCCGCCGCACTGCGGGCCGACTGCGTGGCAAATCGTCCTCGTCTAAAGGCTTACGGTTATCAGGCTTACGGTCATCGCGCGGCCGCATAGCCGATTGCGCGCCGTTCGTCGTCGCTCACCGTCCGAATCGCGCGGTAGGCATGGAAGGTCGCCCAAAAACCGGTGGGCGCCAGCACCAACAACGCCATGCGCAGCGATGCCGCATCCGCGCCGTGCGGGCCGCCGAACCAATCGCTCAGGCCGCCGATGAATTGCGGCGCGATGATGAGATTGAAGACATTGCCCACCAGCAAGGACCAGGCGATGAACATCGAGCGCATGCTGTGCGGCGCGAGATTTTGCAACAGCCCCATGCATGGGCCTATGTAAAAGTAAATGGCGGGGATGAACAGCCACAGCATGCACTTGGCGATCCACAAGGTATGGGTGTAATAAGCGAAAAACGAGGGCACGGTGCTGCAACCGATCCCGGCAACCAATACCCAGAGCACCCGCCGCGGATCGGCCATGCGCGGTCGCGATAACAGCCAGGCCGTGCCGAGCGATGCGGCGATACCGCCCACCAAATGAATCGGACCGGTGACGGCGCCCGCCGCGCCCACGTCCAATCCATAGGTCCGCATCAAGTAGGTCGGCGTCCACCAGATCAAACCCCAACCCCACAGCGAGCACACCCCCGTGGTCATAAGCACGTTGAAGGCGGCACGCTGACTCCACAGGAAGCGCAGCGAATCCATCATCGATGGAGCGGCCCCATCGCCCACCGTATCGAGGCGTCCGCGCACCGGTTCGCGAATGGTCAGATAAACGAGGATGCCGACGATGAGGCCGGGCAGTCCCAGAACGATAAATGCGGCCCGCCAACCGTAGTGATGAGCGACGGCACCGGCCATGTCTGCGCCCAGCCAGGCGCCGATCGGCGCCCCGAGCGCCAGCACCGTAAAGGCCATCGGACGGCGTTCGGCCGGAAAGCAGTCGGACAGGATGGCGGAAGAGGGCGGTAAGCCACCTGCCTCGCCCACGCCCACGCCGATCCGGGTCAGCAGAAACTGCCAGTAGGTGCGCGACATGCCACACAGCATGGTGAATCCCGACCAGACGACCAGCGCCGCCGCCAGAATGTTACGGCGATTGGAGCGATCGGCCAGCCAGGAGATCGGCAGTCCGAAGGTAACGTAGAACAGCGCCAACGGGATTCCCGTCAAAAACGCGACGCCGGCATCCGTCAGGTGCAGCTCGAGCCGGATGGGCTCGAGCACGGTGGATACCACATACCGATCGGCGATATTGATGGCGTAGATCACGCACGTCATGCCGAGCACATACCAGCGTTCCACAGAGGAGGGTGCCCGCGATGCGGAAAGACCAAGCGCCGTACTGTTCAAACCATTCGTCCTCTCTCACCGTGTCACACCATCTCGCACGCTACCACGACTGCGTCAGTCGCGTGCCACGCTCGCCGGCGCACCCTGCCAGCCGCCGCCGAGCGCCTTGACGAGCAGCACGCTGGCGTTCATCCGGCGTACGACGATGTTCACATTCGACAGCTGTGCCTGCAGATGAGTGGTCTCGTTGGTCGCGACTTCCAGATAGGTCACGAGGCCTGCCTTGTAGCGGTATTGAGCTTGTTGCAACGCCTTGCCGGTGGCGCTCACGGCCGCGGCCTGGCTGACGCTCTCTCTTTGTAGCTGGCGCAGCGCCGCCAGGTTGTCCTCGACCTCCTGGAATGCGGTCAACACCGTGTTCCGGTAATCGGCTACCTCCTCGTCGAACACGGCATGCGCCTGCGCCGACTCGGCACGATGCCGTCCCGCATCGAAGACGGTGAGCATGCCGGTGGGACCGACCGACCACATACGGCTCGGCGCATCCAGCCAATTGCGCGAATGCACGCTGTCGAAGCCTGCGTCGGCGGCCAGAGTGAACTGGGGGAAATAAGCGGCTCGCGCCACACCCACGTTGAAGTTGGCCGCCGCGACCCGGCGCTCCGCCGCCGCCACATCCGGGCGTCGTTCGAGCAGTGCCGAGGGCAGTCCTGGATCGAACGCCGGTGGCGCCAGGTCGAGCGGCAAAGGATCGCCGTCGACATGAAACGTGGTCGGATTCGCACCCACCAGCACGGCAATGGCGTGCTCACTCTGCGCCCTGGCGAGCTGCGTATCCGCCGCTTCGGTACGGGCGATCTCGAGTTGCGACCTGGCCTGCTCGACGTCGGCGAGTGCCGCGCCGCCGCCTTTGTAGAGGTTGTCGGTCAGCGTCAGCGATTTTGCGTAATCGGCGACCGTTTGGTCGAGGAGCACTTGTTGCGCATCCTCGCCGCGCAGGGTGAAGTAATCGGTGGCCAACTCGGCATGCAATGCCAGATCCAGCGTCGCCAAATCGGCGGCGCTGGCTTGCTGGCTCGCCTTCGCGGCGTTCACGGTGTTGCGCACCCGGCCCCATAGATCGATTTCATAGGACAAGTCGGCTTCCAAATCGAAATTGCCGCCGGTCGGCTCGGCGCCATACAAGAATCGCGGTGAATTCGGCGAGGTGCGGCCGCGTGCGGCCGAGGTGCCGACGGTCAACGTCGGAAACAAACCGGCGCGTTGAATGCGCGTTTCGGCGCGCGCCTGCTGCAAACGCGCGAATCCCGCCTGCAGGTTTTGGTTGGCGTGACCGGCCGCATCTTCCAGCTGGTCGAGTTTCGCATCATTGAACACGCTCCACCATGCTCCGCGAGCCGCGGCATCCATCGGCGCGGCCACCTTCCAATCACTGGCTTCCGCATAGGCAGTTGCCGGCGGCTCGCTGCTCGGTGGGGTCTTGTACGCCGGGGCGAATGAACAGGCGGTCAACGTGCAGACCAGCGCCAGGCCGGTCAATCTCAGACCATTCATGTCGTTTTTTTCACGATGCGTACCGCTTCGCCGTCGACCATCGAATCGGGTGGGTTCATCACCACCCGGTCGCT
>CAZZXZ010000110.1:0-11840 GCA_964658135.1 uncultured Acetobacteraceae bacterium
CGAGCACCGCGAGATCCTCGCGTAAATCCGTGCGCCGGCGCAGCTCGGCGATACCCAGTTGACGGGTCCGGATGGTGGCCAGATCGGCGGGCGCCAACAGCCAGTTCGCCAGCGTCCGCTCGCCCATGGGCGTGCGCGCCGCGCACAGCCGCTCGAAGAGGCTTTGCTTACCGAACAGGTCGAGATCCGCACCATAAAGATGGTGTTCGTCGCTGAATTGCGCGCCGGAGGTGCCGCGGCCGTGCCACACGTCTTGCAGCCGTTCCAGTCCCGCGCGATAAAAATCCACCGAGCGCATTGCGCGTGCGCGCCGGGCGCGCACGCGCTGATGATAGAGCACGACCACGACGAACAGCATGCCGGGAACGATCAACCACCATGGCGGGATGCCGCGCGCCGCAGAAATGTACGCCAAGGTCAAGGCGACGCCGGCCAATCCTAAGCGTGCGTTGCCCATGAAGTGGTGCGATCCGTCGAGGCCGGCCAGTTGTTTTTCGCGCTCGGTACGGCGCTCCGAGTAGTGTTCTGCAGGGCTCATTCTACGGCGAGTATCGCACCGATCGAGCGGCCGACGGGTTAATGCGTGGCTTCTTCGTCCGGCGCGTCGGATCCCTCGGCAGCGTCGGAATCGAACGCGTCCGCAGCATTCTCCGCATCGACGCCTGGAACGTCATCGATTTCGTAGTCCTCGAAGTCGCTCATCAGTTCCGCGGTGCGCCGATCTTCCATGACGCGTTCCAGGCGGCGCCATGCCGGCTCGCCGCCTTTCGGCGCGCGGCGTCTCTGCGTCTCGACGTCTCGCATGATGTGGTCCACGTCGACGTCATCGCCGCCGGGCGCGACGTCCTCGACCTCATCTTCTTCGAACTCGTCCGATTCCGGCGTTTCGTTCATGCTACCGAAGGCCACGGTGGTTTCGTTGGTAACGCACGCGGGTTTATAAACGCAAACCGACCTTGCGTGCAATAGGCATTCGTACCGTTCGTTAAGCGGTTCCCGCTATGGAGGCGCTACTTCACCAGATCGTTGAGCTGGAATATGGGCAGCAGCAAGGCGATGACGATGAACATCACGACGCCACCCATGAAGACCACCATGAAGGGCCCCAACAGGTTGGTCATCGTCGACAACAGCCCATCCATCTCGCGTTCTTGATTGGACGCCGCGCGTTCCAGCATTTTTTCCAGCTCGCCGCTGCTCTCGCCGCTGCTGATCAGATGAATCATCATGGGCGGAAACAATTTGCGCGATGCGAGGGATTTGCCGATGGGCGCTCCTTCGCGGACCCGTAAGGCGGCCTCTTCGACGGCTCGTTTCATCGGCATGTTGTTGACCACTTCGGCGGAAATGCGCAAGGCTTCCAAAACCGGCACGGCGCTGGCCGTCAGGATGCTGAAGGTGCGCGAAAAACGCGCCGTGTTCACGCCGCGGATGAGCTTGCCCAGCAGCGGCACGCGCAGGAGAAACCGATGAAAGCGCAGGCGTGCCTCCGGTGCCTTCAACCAACGCAGAAAGCCCCACGTCGCGACCACGAAGACGATCACCGCATAGAACCAATAGTGGCGCACGAAGTCGCTCATGGCGATCAGCAGTCGCGTGGCGAACGGCAATTCCTGGTGGCCGGATTCGAACACCGCGACGACCTGCGGCACCACGTAGGCGAGCAGGAACGAGACGATGGCGAAGGACAGCACCATGAGCACGATGGGGTAGACCAGCGCATTGCTGACTTGCTGTCCCATCACCTGACGCGATTCGGTGTAATCCGACAGTCGTTCGAGGACCGAATCCAATTTGCCGGATTGCTCGCCGGCCGATACGGTCGCGCGGTAGATTTCCGGAAACGCCTGTGGGAAATCGCGCAGACCGTCGGCCAACGGATGGCCTTCGACCACCTTCCCGCGCACGCCAAGAATGATGCGCTGCACGCGCGGCTTTTCAGTTTGTTCGGCCACCGCCTGCAGCGATTCTTCGAGCGGCAGACCCGACCGCAGCAACGTCGCCAATTGGCGCGTCAGCAACGCCAAGTCCAGGGTGGACAGCTTGCGACGCATCAGGCCGCGGCGACGGCTCTGTTTCAGCTCGCGTTCGGCGGTCTCCTCGATCTGCATCGGCAGCAACTGCTTCTCGCGCAGCAGCTGCCGGACATGCTTGGGGGTGTCGCCCTCGATCAGTCCTTTACGTTCGCGACCCTGCGCATCGAGCGCAGTGTATTCGAACGCACCCATCAATCCTCTCGGGTGACGCGCAATACTTCTTCGAGCGTGGTGTCGCCTGCCATCACTTTGCGGCGCCCGTCGTCGCGAATACCCGGACTTGCGGTGCGTGCATAGCGCTCCAGATCCTGCTCCGAGGAACCGTCGTGAATCATGGTGCGCATGTGATCGTCGACGGCGATCAACTCGTAAATGCCGGTGCGGCCCCGATATCCGGTGCCCGGCTCGCTGCTCGGCCGATACAGTTCGACGGGTTCGCCGCGCGAGTCGAGGTTGAGCAGGCGACGTTCGTACTCTCCGGCCATGAAAGGCTCGCGGGTCGCCGGGTTCAGCACGCGTACCAGGCGCTGCGCCATGACGCCGATCAAACTCGACGACAACAAGAAGGGTTCGATTCCCATGTCGCGCAAACGGGTAACCGCACCGACCGCGGTGTTGGTGTGCAGCGTCGACAGCACGAGGTGGCCCGTCAAACTTGCCTGCACGGCGATTTGGGCGGTTTCGAGATCGCGGATTTCACCGACCATCACGACGTCCGGATCTTGACGCAAAATAGCGCGCAAGCCGCGCGCAAAGGTCATTTCGACCTTGGTGTTGACCTGGGTTTGACCGATGCCGTCGATGTAATACTCGATGGGATCCTCGACGGTCATGACGTTGCGCGTATTGTCGTTGATGCGCTCTAACGCGGCGTACAACGTGGTCGTCTTTCCCGAGCCCGTGGGCCCGGTCACCAGAATGATGCCGTGGGGTTTGTGAATGATTTCATCCATCATGCCCTGGGTGCGTGGATCCATGCCGAGCGAGGTCAGTTCGATGCGGCCCGCCTGTTTATCGAGCAAGCGCAGCACCACCCGCTCGCCGTGACCCGACGGCAGCGTCGAGACGCGCACGTCGACGGCTCGTCCCGCGATGCGCAGAGAGATTCGACCGTCCTGCGGCAGGCGCCGCTCGGCGATGTCCAGTTTGGACATGACCTTGATGCGCGACACCACGAGCGGTGCCACCGCGCGCTTGGTTTGCAGCACCTCGCGCAGCACGCCGTCGACCCGGAAGCGAATGACCAGCCGGTTCTCGTACGGCTCGACGTGGATATCCGACGCGTTTTCCTTGACGGCCTGGGTGAGCAGGGCGTTGATCAGCCGGATGATGGGCGCTTCGTCGTCGCTTTCGAGCAGATCCGAGGATTCCGGGATGTCCTCGGCGAGATGCGCAAGATCGGTGTTGTCGTCCAAACCTTCGAGCATCTGCATGGCGGCGCCCGACCCCGCTTCGTACGCAATCCGCAGCATGGAATCGAAGGCTTCCAGGGACACCCGCTCCAGCTTCAGCGGGACGCCGACGAAGCGACGCACCTCCGACAGCGCCTGCGGCGTGACGCCGGGGCGGCATACCGTGTCGGCTACGTCGTTGGCAACGCCCCGCACCAGGACGCCATGGCGCTTGGCGAAGGGAAAGGACAGCTTGCGCGGGGTTTGATCCTGAAGTTCTGCGTTCATGGCGTGGGACCGTTGGCGGAGGCGGCACCGGGCGCCGGAGCGGGAACGGGCGGCGGGGCCTTGCCGTTCTGCGGCGCATCGATTGCCGACGGCGGAATACCCAATATCTGCGGCGGTTGAGATTGCGAAGAATTCGGTGCGTTCGGCGTCGCACCGCCCGGATTGGTGATGGAAGAAGGCGGCGCGGTCGGCAACGTATACCCCTTCGGTATCATCGGAATGGACGGCTGTTTCTCGCCGGGCAACAGCGTGATCTTACCCTTGTTGAGGGTTTTCTCGCTCTGCCGCACATCATTATATTTGGATTCGCTCAAGGATTCCGTCGCGTCGGCATCGCGCAGGATCGTCGGGCGGATGAACACCAGCAAATTCTTCTTCTGCCGCGAGCCGCTGCGCGACTTGAACAAGTTGCCGAGCAGGGGAATCGAACCGAGCACCGGCACGCGGTCCTCGCTCTGCGTCACCGTGTCCGAGATCAGCCCGCCCAATACGATCACGCCGCCATCCTCGATCAACACCGTGGTCTTGATGGAGCGCTTGTTGGTGGAAATGTCGGCCGAATCGGTCAGTTTGGCGCCTGGCGAGGAGTCTTCCTGCTCGATCTTCAGCTGCACCGAGTTTCCCTCGTTGATGTGCGGGGTGACCTTCAGAATCGTGCCCACCTCCTCGCGCTGAATGGTCTCGAACGGGCTGCTGGTGCCGTTGGTGCTCTGCGTCGAACTGGTATAAGAGCCCGTGATCAACGGAATTTCCTGGGTCACTTTGACCTCCGCTTCCTCGTTGTTCATGGTGATGAGGGACGGATTCGAAATGATGTTGCTGGCACTGTCGCTGCGCAAGGCCTGGATGAGGGCTGCGAAACCCTTGCCGGTGGTGGAGTTATACGTGCCGAGCACGAACGACGCGCCGGTACCGACGGTCGAGCTGCTGACGGTCGTGGATGTGGTGGAGGAGGAGCTGCTCGACAAACCGAGCGCGGCCTCCGCGAGATCGACGATGCTGGTACCGCTGCCCGGCAGATTGGTCACGCCGTAGCCGAGCGACGAGCCGCCGTCGAGCAGCAGCTGCACGCCGACGTTGGAGCTCTTGTTGACGTCCACTTCGACGATGATGGCTTCGACCTGAACCTGGGCGCGGCGGATGTCCAGCTTGTCGATCACGACCATCAGCGATTTCATGATTTTGGGTGGTGCCGTGATGATGAGCGCGTTGGTCGACACGTCGGCCCAGATCGTCACGCTGGCATCGACATTGGCACCGCCGCCACCGCCGGCGGCCGGCGCGGCGCCGCTTTGCGGTCCGCCCAGGGCCTTGGCCGACGCGCTGGCCTGGCCCTTCAACTTATCGGCGATCTTTTCGGCATCCGCGTAGCGTAGATAGCGCACCTGCGTGTCGCCGCCCGTTTGCATGGGCGTGTCCAAATTGATGATGAGCGCCTTGGTCTTCAACCGTGACGATTTCTCGCCGCTGATGAGCACGCTGTTGGTACGCTCATCGGCAACGATTTTGACGGCGGCGCCGGCCCCCTCGGCCGCCGCGCCCTGGGTCAGCTGATTGACCGTGCGCACCAGCTCGGTGGCGCTCGCGTTGTGCAACTGAATGACTTCCACCGGCTCATCGCCGCTTTCATCCATTCGCTGGATGATTTTCATGATGCGGCTCACATTACTGGCACGGTCGGAAATGATCAGCATGTTGCCGCTGGGGTAGGCGGCCAGGTGCCCTTGCTGAGGGATCAACGGGCGCAACAGCGGGACCAGCTGCGCCGCACTGATGTTCTTCATGGTGATGATCTGCGTGACGATTTCGTCCGAGGTGGAGCTGACCTCGTTCGGCAAATCCAGGGACGGTAGCTGGCGCGCGTCGGTGTTCGGAATGATCTTGATGACCTTGCCGGCCGGCACGGCCACGTACCCATAAACCTGCAGGACGGCGAGGAACGCCTCGTAGAAGGCCGCCGGCGACATCGGCGTGGCGGACAGCATGGTGACTTTGGCGTTGACGCGCGGATCGATGATGAAATTCTTGCCGGTCACCTCGCTGACCGCTTGGATGATCTGGCTCAGGTCGGCGTCTTTGTAATTCGGGGTGATGGTCGGCCCGTCCTGGCGCATGCCGTCCGGCCGTCGCGCCTGTGCCTGCGCCGCCGCGGGCAGCGACATGACGAGCAACATCGCGAGCGCGCAAACGGCGGCCTTGCGGGGAGGTGAATGCGGTGCGGTTCTGATCATTCTGGGTTCTCGTTCGTACTGGGTGACGCGGCGTTTCCTGCGGGCTCCCCCTCGATATCCTTGCTGGCCTGAGCCGCAACTTGGGCGATATTGAGGGTGATGTCCTGCTTTTGACCGCCGCGCTCGATCGTCACAGTCACGTGATCCGACGACTGAATCGTGTTGAAGACCTCCTGACTATGTTGCGGATCGTCCAACACCGTGCCGTTGATTGCCGTGACCAAGTCCCCGGGTTTCAAACCTAATTTGTTGAAAATTGCTCGATTCCTTCCCGGATAGGCCCGAAAGCCCCTCAATTTACCGGCGACGTTGTCGTAAGAAGCCACGACGCGCATCACCTGATCCAGCAATCCAGGATCCTGTTGCACCAAACGTCGGATGTTGTCGACCGCAGCGACCGTGCGGGGATCGGCGCCGCCCCGGCGCGGTGCTGCCATGGCCCGGCTGCCGGCAAGGAGTCTAGGCAACACCAACGTCTCAAGAGTTCCTGCCCGATCCAAAATGACGTGATCGAGGTACACCGAATGCAGCGTGGCGCCGTTCACGTTGCTGCCCACGGAGAACACCTTGGTCGGTCCGCCGTCGCTGATGAGCGCGATGCCGTGCTTCGGGTCCTGACTGGCGATGGTGCCGGTCAAAACGAGATTTGCGCTGCTGAGCGGCGCATCGGCCGGGTCCTGGGTGGCGGGATCGACCTTCGCTACCCCGAATAAATGCGCCGAAATCACGCTTTGGACGTCGACACCGGCGGCGGCCGTCGGGGCGGCTGAGCTACGCGCCGCGACCGGCTGGGGCGATTTCACCGGTCGGCTCAGCAGGGTGATGGCCAGGCTCGCCAGCTGCACCACGATCAGGACGGCGAGCACCAGGGCCAGCCAGTGCGGACCGTTGTTTTGGAGGCGGGACAGCCAGTCGTTCGGGCGCGTGTCAAGCATAGGTAGACTCTGCGCGGTTAGCTCGAGTTAAAAAGGCGGCTGTGCCGCACGCGTCGGGGATCGGAGATCGCCAGTGCCGCACATCATACGGAGCGACACTTCACCGCTCAAGCTTTTGTTTTGCTTATGAAAATAATATGACACCATTTGGCGACAGTGGCTTTTCTCGCACGCGTTTGCTTGGCGCCGCTTGTAAAGCACGATAACGCACCTTATAAACTAACGAGTCATGAGAGATATCGAAAGAGGCCGGGATGGAGCGGGGTTGGTCGTCGAGGAATCGGCGCCGAAACTCAAACGCCCGCCGCTCTACACGGTCTTGCTCATCAACGACGACTACACTCCCATGGAATTCGTCGTCGACATCCTGCAACGTTTTTTTGCGATGGACCGCACCAAGGCAACTCGCGTTATGCTCGAGGTACATACCAAGGGCAAGGGCGTATGCGGTGTATTTACTTATGAAATCGCGGAGACCAAAGTGGCGCAAGTGATCGCGTACGCGCGACAGCATCAGCATCCATTGATGGCAACGCTAGAAGAGGCATAACCTGTGCTTAGTCAAGAACTCGAATTCTGCTTGAATGATGCATTCGCCAGCGCGCGGGAGGCGCGGCACGAATTCATGACCGTCGAGCACCTGCTGCTCGCCATCGTCGATACTCCCAAAGTGCGGGAAATCCTGAAGTCCTGTGGCGCGGACACGGCCAAGCTCAAGACCGAACTGAAACAATTCATCGATCAGACCACGCCGCGGCTGCCGGCGGGAGAAGATCGCGACGTGCAGCCCACGTTGGGTTTTCAGCGGGTGCTGCAGCGCGCCGTGTTTCACGTCCAGTCGAGTGGCAAGAAAGAGGTCACCGTGGCGAACGTGCTGGTGGCGATCTTCAGCGAAAAGCAATCGCATGCGGCGTACTTGCTCAGCATGCAGGACGTCTCGCGCCTCGATGTCGTCAATTTCATCGCGCACGGACTGTCGAAGGCGGGCGGCGAGGAACGCAGCGAACGCGACGAGGGGGGCGCGACGGGCGATGCGGAGCGCGACGGCGACAGCGGCGGAAACGCACTCGAGAAGTACGCCACCAATTTGAACGATGCGGCTCGCAAGGGAAAAATCGATCCCCTGATCGGACGCAAGCTCGAGGTGGAACGGACCATTGAGATTCTGTGCCGCCGGCGCAAGAATAATCCGCTCTACGTGGGTGAGGCGGGGGTGGGCAAGACGGCCATCGCCGAAGGTCTGGCGCGTATGATCGTCGAAAATCAGGTTCCCGACGTGCTGCTGGACGCGACCATCTATTCGCTCGACATGGGTTCTTTGGTGGCCGGCACCAAGTATCGCGGCGATTTCGAGAAGCGCCTCAAGGCAGTGCTGGCCGAGGTCAAAAAACAGCCGGGTGCCATCCTGTTCATCGATGAAATCCACACCGTGATCGGCGCCGGCGCGGCGTCCGGCGGCGTGATGGATGCCTCCAATCTCATCAAACCGGCGCTGGCGAACGGCGAATTGCGCTGCATCGGTTCGACCACCTACAACGAGTATCGCGGGATCTTCGAGAAGGACCATGCGCTCGCGCGACGCTTCCAGAAAATAGACATTACCGAACCCTCGGTGCAGGACACCATCGATATCCTGCGCGGTCTGAAGACACGCTATGAGGAGCATCATGGCGTGAAGTACGAAGACGATGCGCTGCAGGCGGCGGCCGAACTGGCCGCACGTCACATCAACGACCGGCACATGCCGGACAAGGCCATCGACGTAGTCGACGAAGCGGGCGCGAATTTACGTCTGAAGCCGGTCGAGAACCGGGCAAGCTCGGTGACCGTCAGTCAGATCGAGAACGTGGTGGCGCGCATTGCACGGATCCCGCCCAAGAACGTCTCGTTGTCGGACCGCGACGTGTTGAAGAATCTGGAGCGCAATCTTAAGCTGACGATCTTCGGCCAAGACAAGGCCATCGAGGCCTTGTCGGCGGCGATCAAGATGTCGCGCTCCGGGCTGGGCGATCAGCGCAAGCCGGTGGGTTCGTTCCTGTTCTCGGGACCGACCGGTGTCGGTAAAACCGAAGTCACGCGCCAGCTGTCCATCGCCATGGGCGTGGAGTTCGTCCGCTTCGACATGTCCGAGTACATGGAGCGGCACACGGTATCGCGGCTCATCGGCGCACCGCCGGGCTACGTGGGCTTCGACCAGGGCGGCCTGCTGACGGAAGCCATCGCTAAACATCCGCATTGCGTGCTGTTGCTCGATGAAATCGAGAAGGCCCATCCGGACGTGTTCAATCTTTTGCTGCAGGTCATGGATCACGGCACGCTGACCGACAACAACGGACGCAAGGCGGACTTCCGTCACGTGATCATCGTCATGACGACCAATGCGGGAGCCTTCGAGATGAGTCGACCGAGCATCGGCTTCACGCAGTCGGACGCCGCGCACGATGGTATGGAGGCGATTCGGCGCTTGTTCTCGCCGGAGTTCCGCAACCGCTTGGATGCCGTCGTGCAATTCGCCGGCTTGGATCAGAGCACCATCGAGCGGGTGGTCGACAAATTACTGGTCGAGGCCGAGGCCCAACTCGAACAGAAGCGCGTATCGATCTCCGTGGACGAAGCGGCGCGGCGCTGGATCGCAAAGAAAGGCTACGATCCGAAGATGGGCGCGCGACCCATGGCCCGGATCATTCAAGAGTTCATCAAGCGGCCGTTGGCCGAAGAGCTGTTATTCGGCAAGCTCGTGGAGGGCGGCCATGTCGAGGTGTCCTTGAGCGACGACGGCGACAAGTTGAAACTCGAGACGCGCTCGAGCGATCAACCGGAGCTGTTGTCGCAAAATTGAGCGGCTGAACCCCGTCACGGCAACGTGGCGGGGTTTAGGTGGGGCGCGTCCGTTAGTGCGCACCCGCTGGGATGACCGATCATCGACCGCGATAGACGATGCGGCCCTTCGTGAGGTCGTAGGGAGTCATCTCGACGGTGACTTGGTCGCCCGTGAGGATTCGGATGTAGTTCTTACGCATCTTTCCTGAGATATGCGCGGTTACCAAGTGCCCCGTCTTGAGTTTGACGCGAAAGGTCGTATTGGGCAGGGTTTCGACAACCTCGCCCTCGAATTGAATTGCCTCTTCTTTTGACATGCGTCCTTGTGGTGTGCGTGAAGCCGGGCGCATTGTGCATAAAGCCCCCCCTTAATGCAATTTTACGGGGTATGCCAGGTCTCGGTCGGACTGCGCCGTGCGAGGTTCCGCAAGCGCACCAGAAAGTCGGCCCTCGACACTTCGCGCGCGCCGAGACTCGACAGATGTGCGCTGGCTACCTGGCAATCAATGAGTTGAATGTCGCGTGCGTGGCATTCGTCCACCAACCGGGCCATCGCCACCTTCGATGCATCGGTCGCCCGACTGAACATCGATTCGCCGAAAAAAATACCGCCCAGGCGGATGCCGTACAGGCCGCCCACCAGTCGATCGTCCAGATAGGTTTCGATGGAATGGCCGAATCCCAGTACGAACAGCCGCTCGTATGCATCGATCATCGCGGTGTTGAGCCAGGTTTCGGGCCCGGAGCGCCGCGGCGCCGCGCATTCGCGAATCGTGGCACCGAACGCGGTATCGACCCGGGTCGTGTACGGGCCGTTGCGCAGCGTTTTTCGCAAACTGCGGGAAATGGCGAATTCGCCGGGGAAGAGCACCATGCGCGGATCGGGCGACCACCACAGCACAGGTTGCTGTGCCGAGTACCAGGGAAAAATTCCGCGCTCGTAGCCGGCGAGCAGCCGCTCGGGAGTCAGGTCGCCGCCCGCCGCCAGCAGCCCGGGTGGATCTTTGAGGGCCTGCTCGACCGGGGGGAACCAATCCGCTTCGACGTGCTCGCCCAGCCAGACCAATCTGCTCAGAGCTGCAATTCCTCGTCGGCGGCCCGGTGATAGGGCACGTGTTCGTTGACGGCGGCGGCATAACTGTCGACACCGCGCGATTCCCGCAGGGCAAAGTCACGGATCGCGGCGGCGAAGCGCGGATCGACGATGTCGTGCGCGGAACTCGTCAAGGTCGGTACGAAACCCCGCGGCACCTTGTGCTCACCTTGCGTACCGGGTTCGAAGCGCGCCAGTTTGTGCTCGATGCAATACTCGATCCCCTGGTAGTAGCAGGTCTCGAAGTGCAGGCTGTGGTAGTTCCCGCCGGCGCCCCAATAGCGGCCGAACAGCGCATCGTCGCCGATGAAGAAAATGGCGACCGCTATTGGCTGGGTGCCCTGCCGCGCCACTTTCAGCATGATCTTATCCGGCATCGCGGCGGCGATGCGCTTGAAGAAGGGCAGCGTCAGGTACGGATCGTGGCCGTGGCGGTGAAAGGTATCGGCGTAGAATTCGTAAACCGCGGCCCACAAGTCAGCATCCATGTCGCCGCCGAGTCGGGTGTCGAACACGATGCCCGCTTCGGCGACGCGGCGTCGCTCGCGTTTGGCCTTCTTGCGCTTCTCGGCGGTAAAGGTCGCGAGAAACGCATCGAACGACTCGTATCCCTGATTGAACCAGTGGAACTGGCAGTCGCGACGCTCGATCAATCCGGCGCCCTGCAATGCCGTCCGGGCAGCGTCGTCCGGAAACAAGACATGCCACGAGGAAAGTCCCTCGGAACGCGCATGCTCGGCGACCGCCTGGATCAATGCCGAGGAGACGGCGCCGGCGTCCGCCGTCTTACTCACCAGCAGTCGGGGCCCCTGCACCGGGGTGAATGGAATGGCCGCGACGAGCTTGGGGTAATACTCCAGCCCGTGCTGCGCATAGGCACTGGCCCATGTGAAATCGAAGACGAACTCGCCGCGCGAGTGTTTTTTCAGGTAGAGCGGCAGCGCCCCGATGGCGTTGCCGCGAGCATCGGTGATCACCAAATGCCGGGGAGTCCAGCCCGTGCGCGGCGACGCACAGCCGGATTGTTCCAAGGCGAGAAGAAATTC
>CAZZXZ010000111.1:0-7216 GCA_964658135.1 uncultured Acetobacteraceae bacterium
CTCGGCCACCTCGACATGGCGCAGGCGACGCGGATCGGCGGCTGGCTGCTCGCCGGCGTCCGCGATGACCGCGACGATGGCACCGATGGGCGCAGTGTCGCCCGCTTGAACGAGAATCTTGGCGATCCGGCCCGCAGCCGTAGCCTCGACCTCCATCGACACCTTATCCGTCTCGATTTCAAAAAGGATGTCGCCGTGTGCGACGTTATCGCCGACGGCTCGCAGCCAGCTGATGATTTTTCCTTCGGTGACGGTTTCACCGAGCTGCGGCATCAGAATGTCCATATCCGAACCCCTCTACTAACTCGACATCGAACGGCGAATCGTTTCGACGATTCTCGCGACGCTGGGAATGGCCAGATCCTCGAGAATGTCGGCTGCCGGCAAAGGAATATGCGGTGTGGTGATGCGCACCGGCGGCCCGTCGAGATCGTAGAATCCTTCGTCCGCAATGATCGACACGATTTCGGCGCCCCAACCGAGAACGCGGGGGTTTTCCTCGACGGTGAAAACCCGATGAGTCTTCGCCACCGATCCCAAAATGCACTGCGTATCCAGCGGCACCAGCGAACGGATGTCCACCACTTCGCAGCTAATGCCGAATTCGGATTGCAGTCGTTCCGCGGCGGCAAGCGCCCGCGGTACCATCATGGCGAGCGCCAGCACGGTGCAGTCGGTGCCGGCGCGTAGTATCTTCGCCGATCCGAGTGTATCGACGATCTCGCCATCCGGCACCTCGCCCTTGGTGGCGTACAGGGACTTGTGCTCCAGGAAGATCACCGGATCGGGATCGCGTACGGCGGCCGCCAGCAAACCGATCACATCGACGGGCGAGGAGGGCGCCACGACCTTCAGACCCGGAAACTGCATACACCAGTTCTCGACGCTCTGGCTATGCTGCGCGCCGAAGCGCGCGCCGCCGCCGTTGCCCAGACGCACGACCAACGGACACTTGACCTGACCGTTCGTCATGTAACGGCTCTTGGGAAACTCATTCGCGACGTAGTCGTAGCAGACCGCGAGAAAGTCGGCGAACATGATCTCGGCAATGGGCTTCAATCCGGTCA
This sequence comes from uncultured Acetobacteraceae bacterium, assembly GCA_964658135.1. GTDB lineage: Bacteria > Pseudomonadota > Gammaproteobacteria > Steroidobacterales > Steroidobacteraceae > Bog-1198. The sequence continues at coordinate 1,068 of CAZZXZ010000111.1, forward strand.
TTGCCGCACCCATGGCGGCGCCGAGAATGGCCTGTTCCGAAATGGGTGTGTCGCGAACCCGGGTTGGACCGAATTTATCCAGCAGACCGACCGTTGCCTTGAACACGCCGCCGGCCTTGCCGATGTCCTCGCCCAAAAACACTACGTCTGCGTCGCGCTCCATCTCCTGGGCGATACCCCGGGCAACAGCGTCACGATAGGTTAATTCCGCCATGCCCAGCCTCCATCCGCATATACATCCGTAAATAAGATATCGATCGACGTCGTGGGAGCCGCCTTACATGCCTCGGTGGCGGCATCCACGATACGCCGTACCTCGTCGTCGATCTCCGTCAGCCGCGGCGCCTTTATTCCGAGCGAAGTCAGACGCTCCTTGTACATTTTGACGGGATCCTTCTTCTTCCAAAGTTCCAGTTCGCCCTCGGGTCGGTATTTGGCCGGATCGGCGCGTGAGTGGCCCGAGTAGCGATAGGTCAAACATTCGACCAAGGACGGACCGTCGCCGCGCCGGGCCTTCTCGAACACGTCGCTCATGGTCTTGTAGACCACGTCGGCATCGTTGCCGTCGATGACGATTTTCGGCAGACCATACGCGCTGGCGCGATCGGCGGCCGGATGATGCACGGCCGTCACCTCGCTGATCGGCGTGTATTCCATATACAGATTATTTTCGCAAACGAAGACCACGGGAAGTTTCCAGATCACCGCGAGGTTGAGCGCTTCATGGAACGCACCGATGTTGGTGGTGCCGTCGCCGAAAAAACAAACCGAAATGTCCGATTGACCTTTATATTGTGCGCGCCAGGCAGCGCCGCACGCGATCGGCAAATGGGCGCCGATGATGGCGTAGGAGCCCATCACGCCGTGCTCGACCGACGTGAGGTGCATGGAGCCGCCCTTGCCCCTCATCAGCCCGTTGTCGCGACCCATCAGTTCGCCAAGCACCTTCTCGACGGGCACTCCGCGTGCAAGCGTGTGCGCATGACCCCGATAGGTGCAGAAGCTCAAGTCGCCGGGCTTCATCGCCGCGGCGCACCCCGCTGCGATCGCTTCCTGACCGAGCGACAAGTGACTGGTGCCTTTGACCAAATTTTGCAGGAACAAATCGTAGGCTCGCTGTTCCGATTCGCGCAGCAGCACTTGTAACCGATACAGTTCGAGACGCGTCGCTTCACCGATATCGACCGTGCCGGATACAGGCGTCATTTTTTTCTCGCTGGATTGTTTGGACATGAAGATGTTGCGCTTCAGCGGCTGTGCCGGCGGCTGAGCTGGCGCGGCGGAGTCGGCGCGCGGGGCATGATAACCAACATTGATAGCCTTGAGACTGAGGCGAGCGCAGAGGCGCGCCCGATTGATGTTTGAGCACAATAATATCGGCAGAATGCCCTTATACGCAAGGATATTCGGGCATCGAGCGCTTACCTTAAGTTAAGCGATTCATTTATCGCCCGGCGATCCGCGATTGTATCTGATAGTCTCGCCGGCCTATGCCATCGCCAGTCAGGGATTACTGTGCGTCGAATAAACGCGTTTAATCGCGGCCTGGCGCGGTTGGCGCAGCCGCACGTCTTGTTTCCCGCCATTGCGCTCATGTTGCTCGTCACGTTATGGGCCGTCTTGGTCGCGATGATCGAAATGAGTTTTTCGCGTGCCGAACAAGCGGCCGTCGCCTCTAGCGGAGACCTGCTCGACACGTACGAGTCGCAAGTGGTCCGGGCGCTGCGGGAAATCGATCAGACGTTAAATCTGGTCACCTATTGGCAGCAACGCCTGGGCGGCCACGGCACGTTGGCGGACCTGCGCGACAAGGGGTTGTTGCCGCCGGACTTGCTGTTCGTCGTCAGCATTGCCGATGCCAACGGCATCGTCGTCGACAGCACCCGTCCTCCGACGGGACAGAATGTTGCCGCTACCGATTATTTCCGTGCTCAGAAGAGCGGCGACGGGTTCGTCGTCGGGCGCGTCGCACGAGGCGAGCGTGCGGATGCAAAACTGCGCTTCACACGCAAATTGACCGCCGCAAACGGAGCGTTCGACGGCATGGTGATCGTCGCGGTCGACGCCGCGTATTTCGTGAGCGGGTATGAGGCTTCCACCCTCGGAAAAAAAGGCGTTCTCGGACTGCTCGGCGCCGACGGGGTGTTCCTGGCGAGGCGCAGCGGCGACTTGGTCTCCTATGGCGATGCGGTAGACTACGCCGCATCGGTCGCACCGGCGGACGCGGACCAGGTGGCGCCGCGAATCTCCGTCGATGGCAGCGATGGTCTGCGTCGCTGGGTGGTTGCCCGTGAGCTGTTCGGCTTTCCGCTCGCCGTGATCGTCGGGTTGTCGATGGACGAGCGGCTCGCCGACGCGCAGCGCACTCGGACCCATCTGTTGGAATGGGGTGCGTTGGGGACGGCTCTGATCGTGGCGGTCATGACGTTGTTGGGACGTCTGAGCTGGCAACTGGCGCAAAGCCGCCTGCGCGAGACGGAGGCCGCGCTGTCCCATGCGCAGCGCGTCGAGTATCTTGCTTATCATGATTCCTTGACGACGCTGCCCAACCGCAGCATGTTCAGCCGCTTATTGACCCAGGGCATCGCCGATGCGCGGCGCGCCAACCGGCAACTCGCGGTGGCATTTCTCGACCTGGACCGCTTCAAACAAATCAACGATACGCTGGGACATGACGCCGGCGATCAATTGCTGCGCGACGTGGCGGCTCGAGTGGCGGGGTGCCTGCGGCAGGGAGATACCGTGGCAAGGCTCGGCGGCGACGAGTTCGTCGTGATCATGGCAGGCTTTGCCGACATCGAGGATGCCGCCGCGGTGGCGCAAAAAATCCTGCGCGCGGTGGCGAATCCATTCGATCTGGTCGGACAAAAATTTCGTGTCACCGCCAGTATCGGCGTCAGCACCTTTCCCCGCGATGGTGACGATGAACAGACGCTCACCAAAAATGCCGATCTGGCGATGTATCAGGCGAAGGCGGACGGCAAAAACAACGTGCGTTTCTATTCAGATGGGCTGAACGCCGATTCTTTGGAGCGGCTCGCGTTGGAATCGAGTCTGCGTAATGCCCTCGAGCACAACGAATTTCAACTTCATTATCAGGCGAAGCGCGATATCCGAACCGGCCAGGTCACCGGAGTCGAAGCGCTGCTGCGTTGGGAGCATCCGGATCTGGGTGAGGTGGCCCCGCTACGCTTTCTGTCGATCGCGGACGAGACCGGTCTCATCGTGCCCATCGGTAAATGGGTGCTCGCCACGGCCGCCAGACAGAGCGTCGAATGGAACAAAGAGGGTCTCGCGCCGGTGGCCATCGCGGTCAATCTCACCGCCCGCCAGTTCACCGACGACGGCTTGGTGGACGACGTACGATGGATACTCGAAAGCACCGGGATGCGACCACAGCTGCTGGAGCTCGAACTGCCCGAAAGCGTACTCAGCAATCGCGTGGAGGACACGCTGCGTATCATCTCGGCATTGAAGGGGCTCGGCGTGAAGATCGCGGTCGGTGATTTCGGCACGGGTTATTCGTCGCTCGCGCTGCTGCAACATTTTCCCTTGGATACCATCAAAATCGATCAATCCTTGATCCACGCAATCGGGGCGTCGGCCGAGGGCGGGATGGCGGACGCCATCATCGCCATGGGCAAGAGCCTCAGCGTCACCGTGGTCGCGCAAGGCGTGGAGACCAGCGAACAGGCCGAATTCTTGCGCACCCACGCTTGCGACGAACTGCAGGGTTTTTATTTCAAGCGGCCATTACCGGCGCCGGAATTCACGAAGTTATTGTTCGCGCAGGCCAGCCAGATCACCTACCGCGGCGAGCGGCTCGGATTGAATCTGCCCTAGATTCAGAACAGCGCCCGCACGCTATCATCGAGCAGCGCCTTGTCGATGTAGCCAATCGCATTGGGATTCTCCGCGATGCGTTTCTTGACTTCGATGTCGTTGGCGACCGCCGTCGGGGGTTTGCCACGTCCCGTGAAAATGATCTTCGACCAATAGGCTTTGACCTGCGCCGCAGATTTTCCCGCGATCTTCTCGTAGAACTCGTCGAACATGAGAGAGCCCTCGGCTTGATCGATGGGGACGGCGGTTTCGCCGTTCGGATAGCGGCTGACCTTGCCGAGAAAAAGGTCCGCGACTTGGTTCCTGCTCAAAGCCACGATGGAACTCTTGACCGACACGATGGCGACGACGTCCGCGCGCGCGACAGTACACGCGAAAAACGTCGCCATTGCCGTGCTGAGCACCGTAGCCCGGATACGCCGTGAAGTGGCTCGCATCGACATGCTCAGAAAACGAAGTCCAGCGTCGCGCTGAACAGAGTGTAAGTGCTGCCGGGCTGAAAGCCGAATTGGATATTCCGCAAGGTGCCGGGCGAACCGGGGCTCAAGCGGGTGCGGTCGAGCTGTAGTTTGAGCGACACGTTTTTCATGAAGTCCCAACGACCGCCGCCGCTCACGGTATTTTGCCCGTCACTCGCCGATTTGAGAGCGGAAAGAAGGTTCATCGCCGCGGATTCCAGGGCCGGAGGCAGTTCGGACACGGTGAAACCCGGATCAGAGAGGCTGTTTTTGGTGGTCTGCTCAGCGTAGGTCGCGTAGGGCGTGAAGCTGCCGATGCGGTATCCGCCGGTGACATACCATCCCGTACGCTCGCCGAGGCTGGCATTGCTGACGACACGATCCCATTCGCCCATCATGAACCAGTGCCCCGGATCGTAACTCGCGCCGCCGCCGTAAAAGACGCTCCGTTGCTCGTTCACATCGTAGCGGTTGGCGATGGCCGTACCCTCGGCGCCCGAGTCGCGAAACGCCGTGAACAAGTCGTTGACTTGGTCGAGCATGATGCGAGCACGGCTGTAGTTCAATCTGAGGGTCGCGAAGTCACGCTCGAACGTATCGGCGATGAGTAGTTGCCCGCGCGATTTGACCGTGCCGCCGTTGACACCGGCTCCCGCCGGCACGCTGGCTCCCGATTGACCGGCCGTCAGCTGCAAGGTGTTGGTCGCAGCACCGACGTGCATGCGGTAGCTGGCATCCAGGCCATCGTTGCTGGTCACCGGCGACAGCGAGTACACCTCGGGAGGCGGTCTGACCCACGGAATGGCATAGCCGATCTTCCTCGAATCGGTTTCCACGAAAGTTGCCAGCGCGGTACGTCCGGCGCGAATGTCGAAGTCAGGCGTGAACTGGTACTTGATGTTGAACCATTCGACATGCGGCCGGTAGGTGTCGTCGTAATTCTGCTGCGCAATCACTTGCAGCACGGCCGACCAGTGCGACGAGAAATTGGCGGTTGCCTGACCGGCGATGAGGCTGTCGACATCGGAGCTCCAGGCGTGGCTGTAGCCCGCACCCGTGGGCTGATAGACGCTCGACACGAAGTCTGCGTCATGTTCCGTAGAGTGGACCACGCCGAACGTTCCGAAACCCCCGAAAGAGAACAGCGGCGGCGCCGTGTCGTCGGCACGTGCCCCGGGAATGCAAACGGACCAAACAAGGCCCGCGAGCAGGCAAGGAATCAATTTATGCGACATAGGCCACTGCAATACCAAGCACGATGACGGAGTCGTTTTGTAGAGCAATTCAGTCGTCGAGGCTGTGCGTTGGACTTCAGTTTCTATGAATAAACCGGCCACCGAACGGATATTTCTCGCCCTCGATGAAATCCGAGAGCCGCGATCAGGGGGACTTTTGCGGTGCCGGGTTGCGCTTCGACAAGAATAACGTCCGTCCCGTGAGGTTGACCCCATCGAGCGCGGTCACTTCGAGCAACGCTTCGAAAGGCGGAGTGACCTCTCCGCGCCGATTCAATTCGCGCAATCTCGCGGGATTGGTAAAGGCCTCGGCGGTTTGTCTGACCCCCTCGTCCCGGGTCCCGGAAATGACCACGATGGTGTTGCCGCCAGGTCCACGGAATACCGAAAAGAGCCCATAGTCACGGTAGGGCGACTCCGCACCGGAATTCTTCGGCTCACCCATGTTCTGGCTCGCGGTCTGGCTGATGTAGTGATGCTTGGAGGCGGTATCGACGATGTCGTCGAAGGAGTCGCCGATGGAGAACCGCGAGCCGGAAAATATCAGGTCCCGCATGATGCCCATCCCGCTCAAATAGCCGATGTAGACGATGTTGGCGGTTTTGAAGGTGTT
>CAZZXZ010000111.1:7316-11730 GCA_964658135.1 uncultured Acetobacteraceae bacterium
CGATCGTCCTTTTGCAGCCACGACCAAACCGGGTTGGTGCGGAGTTGACCCGCGACGGGTCGCGGCGTCTGCCACCAGATGACCAGCCCGCCCAGCAATACGCCTGCGCACAGGGCCGCTACCAACGGCAACCAGGACCTTGGCGTGGCTGGGTGCGGCGGTTCGGGTTGGAGGGCGGTTGCGCCCGCTTGCCGGGGGATGACGGCCAACCGATATTCGCCGCGGGGGATCTGTAACAAGACCGTGCCGCCGGCGTTTTTGACATAATAGTCGGCAAGAACTCGACGCAGTTTATGAATGTACACGCGTACCAGCGCATCCTGGGAGACGTCGAAGTCGGCTCCCCTGCCGAACACGTCGATGGCGATGGCTATTTCTTTCGGAATCTGACCTTGTAAGGACTGCGTGGCCAGATAGTCGAATAGGCGTCGCAACCTTGCATCGCCCAGGATACCGCTACGACGGATCCGCTCCGCTTCGCCATTGAGTTGCTCGGTTAAGTCAGTCATTTGGCATACTTGGCGCCGCCGTTAACGTTAAATAACGTTTGGCGAAACAGTAAATTACCTGCAAATCGGGCGAATCGTTGGGAGACTACCGGTATGCGTACAATACTTCTCGTCATTGCGTTGATAGGCGTCCTGGCGGCCTTCGAGGTCCATCGAGTGCGGCTCGACGGGCAGTTGTTACGTGCCGACCCGGACAGTATTCCGGCGAACTCCCGCCTCATCAAGTTTGCGCTCGGGCGAGGTAAGTCAGCGTATCAGTCACACTGCGCGACCTGTCATGGTAGTGCGGGACAGGGTGATCCAGCACGCGGCATCCCTAACCTGACCGACGCGGATTGGCTGTATGGAGCGGGTGAGGTCAGCGATATCGAGAGGGTGGTCGATTACGGCATTCGCTCGGATAACCCGCAAGCCTGGAACCTGGCCACCATGCCCGCGTATGCGCGCCCCCAGCCCAGTCGTACCGAACCCAAGATACCGCCGCTGACACCTGGCGGCATCCGCGACGTGGTTGAGTTTTTGCAGTATCTACAGGGTCATGATGCCGACACGGCGGCCGTATCGCGTGGAGCGGCCATCTACAGTAACACCGGCGGATGCTACGACTGCCATGGGACGGATGCGAAAGGCGATTCGGCGATTGGTGCGCCCAATCTTACCGATAACATCACCTTGTACGGCGATGGCAGCCGTCAGGCGCTCTTCAACTCCATCGCGCTGGGGCATCAAGGCATCTGTCCGGCCTGGATTCACGAGTTGAGTCCCGCGGACATCCGGAAGATCGCGGTGTACGTCTACACGCTGTCCCGACACACCGCCGCCCCGCCCGGCGACGCGGTCAAGGGATGATATGCCCGACCAGTCGAAAATGCTGCCCGGCGCCGACGAACTCACGACCGGTGACTGGCGTGATCTGAAAAAGGTGAACGTCGGCCGGTCGCTTGGTTTCATGGGGTTGGGAGCGGTGATCGGCTTGGCGCTGGCCGGTTATGCGTTGTTCACGGCGCGCGGGACCTCGACCTTGGTGGTGCCAGCCGAAGACGTCGCGTTGGTCAATCAACAACCCATCTCGCGCAGCGATTACCTATTGCAGTTGCAGGCGTTGTATGCGACCGATCTGCAGCACGCGACCCGCGAGGAACGGGAAAAAGTGCTCAACGATATGATCCGCGAAGAGCTGTTCGTACAGCGCGGTAAGGAACTCGACGTGGCCTCCAACGATTCCGAGGTACGCAGCGCCATGGTCAATGCCGTGGAATTGGAAATCGCGGCCGACGCATTGACATCCCAGCCCACCGAAGCGCAACTGCGAGCCTATTACCTGGCTCATAAATCCAACTATGCCGGCGAAGGCGTCATGACGGTCCACGATTACGTGTTTCCCGTCAGCGCAGCCGCGCAGGCTGCCGAAGCCGTCAAGAGTTTGAAGTCCGGTCCACCCACCGCGGAGTTGCTGATGCACTGGGGCGCGAAGGACTCCCCGTTGGTCGGCGACGAAGAATTTTATTTTGCCGCCAAGATCCATCTGGGCGATCGATTATTCGACGCGGCCCGAGTCTTGGCCGACGGCGCCAGTTCGCCTCCCCTGGTGATGCCGGACGGCATTCATGTGTTGTACATGGTCAAGAACAAGCCGCCCGTTCCGTTCGACTTCGCCGATGCCAGAGACCAGGTGCTGAACGATTATCGCAACAAGGCGATTGCGCGCTTGAGCACTGGCGATGAAAAGTTTCTGCGCAAGCGTGCGAACGTGTTGATTGCCAAAGATCTGCAGTGATGCGCGGCGCGTGGCGTGCGGCGTGCGGGTTGGCGGTATTTTTCCTGGCGGCGGGCGCAGGTGCGCACACCCGTAGCGAATCTCATTCGGTATGGGAGATCAACGGTGCCGATGTCGATCTGGCGACGACGATACCCATTCTCGAATTGAGGCGCTTGACGCCGAATGGGGACCTACCCCCGGACGATCTGGTCAAGAACTACCTCGCCGCGCGGACTTACGCCAGCGCGGGCGGCAAGCGCTGCGCGTTGATTCCACCGATCGACACGCTGTCGGCGACGCAAGGTTTCCGTAAGTACGACTTCACTTTCAAATGTGCCTCGGGTAACGACCTGCAGATTCACTCCGGGGCGTTTTTCGACGTGGTGCCGAGCCATACCAATTTCTCTCAGGTACAAAATGCTGCCACCGGAGAATTCACCGAGCAGCTGTTCACCAACGAGCATCAGACCGTCGATGTGACGGGCGGCAGCGGCAGCCGCCTGAAGAGTGCGCGCTTCTTCGAATTCATCCGCATGGGCACCATGCACATCTTCACCGGCGTGGATCACATGTCGTTTTTATTGGGGCTGGTGCTCATCTCGCGCCGCCTGCGCGATCTCATCTTCGTGGTGACGGGGTTTACCATCGGACACAGCCTGACGTTGGCGCTCGCCGTCACCGGCGTGTTGCGGCCCCATGCGGAATACATCGACGCCCTCGTCGCGCTCACCATCGCCTTGATCGGCGCCGAGAACATCGTCGTTCAGACGCAAAAGCCGAAGGCGGTCGCGCTGGTCGTCGGGCTGTGCCTCGTGGGAATGGCGCTCGCCCAGTGGCTTGGGTACGGCGGATTGCCCAGCTTGTTGTTGCTTGGCGCCGGGTTGTTCACCGCCAATTATCTGATGATCTCGGGAAATCTACGCGATGCCGGACGGCTGCGCATGTTGATCACCTTGGTCTTCGGCCTGATCCACGGATTCGGGTTCGCGGCGGATTTGCTCGAGCTGCAGCTACCGCCCGAGCGTCTGGCCGAACTCTTGGTCGGCTTCAACCTGGGCGTCGAACTCGGCCAACTGACGTTGGTTATCGGGGCGACCTTGCTCGTGGTGTTGTTGCGGCGGATGAAGTGGGCATTGCCCAGACCCATCGTGGTGGACGTAGCGTCGGCCTTTCTCGTCGGCTTGGGCGTTTACTGGTTCGTCAGTCGTAGCTACGCCTGAGCGGCATGGATCACGTCGACTGTGTCGTGGTCGGTGCGGGCGTCGTCGGTCTCGCGGTCGCCAGAGCACTGGCATTGAGCGGTCGGCAGGTGCTGATCGTCGAACGGGAAAGGCAGATTGGCATGGGAATCAGCTCGCGCAACAGCGAGGTGATACATGCCGGTATTTACTACACGCCCGACTCGCTCAAGGCGCAGAGTTGCGTGCGCGGTCGCGCGCTGTTGTACGAGTATTGCGAGGCGCACTCGGTGCCGCACAGACGTTGCGGCAAGCTGATCGTCGCGAGTTCGGCGGCGCAGGAAGCCGAGTTGGCCGCCATAGACGCGCAGGCGCGTCGTAACGGTGTCGAGGATCTCGCGTGGCTGGATGCACGACAAATAAGTCGCACCGAGCCTTCGCTCGCCGCCGTCGCGGCCCTGTCGTCGCCGTCGACGGGAATCATCGACGCGCACGCCTACATGAACTCGTTATTACGGGACGCCGAGACGTGCGGCGCGAGCATTGCGTACGGCACCGAGGTCACCGCCATGCTGCCGACGTCGACCGGGGTGCAAATCACCATCGCATCGCAAGCGTCGGCCGTCGTGCGCTCGAGCACGGTGGTCAATGCGGCGGGATTGTCCGCCACTGAAGTCGCCGCCTCGATCGAGGGCTTTCCCGCCGTGCACATCCCCACGCTTCGGTATGCCAAAGGCAGCTACTTTGCGTTGTCGGGCGCCGCGCCGTTCAGCCGGCTGATCTACCCGCTTCCCGAACCCGGAGGGCTCGGCATTCACATGACTCTCGATCTGGCCGGCCGCGCGCGCTTCGGCCCCGATGTCGAGTGGGTCTCGCATGTCGATTACGATGTCGATCCCGGCCGTGCGGCGTCTTTTTACGCGGCGATACGAAGTTATTGGCCGGCGCTCGGCGACGGGCAGCTCACG
>CAZZXZ010000112.1:0-11575 GCA_964658135.1 uncultured Acetobacteraceae bacterium
GGCGCCGCCATGCCGGGATCGACCGCCACCAAGTGACGGGCGCGCAGCGGCGACTCGATCAGCCAGATATAGTTATCGGCAAATGCGCGCACCGGCCGGACGGCGATAGGCAGTGTTGAGTGTGACATTTTGCAGCGTATTTAACCTGTAACATTTGAACTTCGCTAGTGTTTTCAAGGAGTCAGATTGCCATCCATGCGAGACAACAGCGCCAACGAATGGTTCGACGGACCGTTGGGCGCGCGCGTGCTGCGCGAAGAGACGGCGCTCGCTCAGCTGGCGCTTGATGACGTGTTCGGTTTCGAATTACTCCAAGCGGGCGCCTGGGGCCCCGGCCGGCACCTTCTGGGTGGCGCCCGTACCCAACACACCACGCTGCTCGCGCCCACGGCCGGTCCGGGCGTTACGCTGTGCGCGCCGCTAGACTCGCTGCCGTTCGCCGCCGACTCCATCGATGCCATCTTGCTGCCGCACACGCTCGAGCTGGTCGAGGACCCTTACGCCGTGCTGCGCGAGGCCGAGCGCGTACTGGTGGCCGAAGGGTGCCTGATGATTTGCGGCTTCAATCCGTTTAGCGGCTGGGGTGCACGGCGCTTGGTGGCGCAGGCGTTGCGGCGGCGCGTCTTCCCGCCGCAGATGCGCCGCATGCTGTCCGAAAACCGCTTGCGCGATTGGGTGGCGTTGCTCGATTTCGAAGTGGCGAGCGTCCATGGCTATCTCGGTCTCCTGCCCCTGACGCGCAGTCCGCGGCCGGCGGCCGATGGCACGCCGCGGCAAGCCGAATACCGGACCCGGCCGGCGCTGGCGTCGGGCGCCTACCTGCTCAAGGTGCGCAAGCGCGTGCAGACGCTGACGCGTATCCGGCCGAAGCGGCGTGCGCGGTCCTTGGTGCTGGTGCCGGCCGCCGAGCCGACCACCAAAGTGGGTCCATGAGCACGGTGGAGATCTATACCGACGGCGCCTGTCGCGGCAACCCGGGGCCGGGCGGCTGGGCCGCGCTGCTGCTGTCCGGGACGGAACGCAAGGAACTGTCCGGCGCGGCCATGGCCACCACCAACAACCGCATGGAATTGATGGGCGCCATCGGCGGCATCGGCGCGTTGAAACGGCGTTGCCTGGTCAAGCTGTACACCGACTCGAAGTACGTCATGCAGGGCTACACCGAATGGCTGCCGGGCTGGAAGAAGCGCGGCTGGCGCACGGCCGCCAAGGAACCCGTGAAAAATCAGGACCTGTGGGAGCAGCTCGATGCCGCCGCGGCGGCGCAGGACATCGAGTGGCACTGGGTCAAGGGTCATTCGGGCCACGAACACAACGAGTACGTCGACCAGCTCGCCAACGTGGCCATCGACCGCCTCTTGAGCGGACGCTAGCGATGCGGCAAATCGTGCTCGACACCGAAACCACCGGCCTGGAAGTGGAACAGCAGCATCGAATCATCGAGATCGGCTGCATCGAATTGTTCAACCGCCGGCTCACCGGCCGCTCGTTTCATCGCTATCTGAACCCGGAGCGCGACATCGACGCGGGGGCGCAAGCCGTGCACGGTCTGTCGCGCGAGCGCCTGGCGAACGAGCCTAAGTTCGCGCACATTCACGCAGAGCTTGCGGAATTTCTGCGCGATGCGGAACTCATCATCCACAACGCGCCCTTCGACGTGGCCTTCCTGAACGCCGAATTCGCGCGGCTCGAACTCGCGGCGGATGCCGTGCGCACCCAGGTGACCGATCTGTGCCGCGTGCTCGATTCCCTCGCGCTCGCCCGCCACATGCATCCCGGCCAGCGCAACAGCTTAGATGCCCTGTGCAAGCGCTATGCGGTGGACAACTCGCATCGCGAATATCACGGCGCGCTGCTCGATGCGCGTATTCTCGCCGAAGTCTATCTGGCCATGACCGGAGGCCAGGCCAAGTTCACCTTGAGCGCCGAATCCGACACCGCGCGCAGCCGTGCCCGGCAAGCCGCGCCGCGTGCCGGCGACCTGCGCATCGCGGTGGTGCGGGCGAGCGAGGAGGAGCTCGCGGCGCACGAGCACGTGCTCGCGTTGCTCGACAAGGCGTCGCGCGGCCAGACGGTGTGGCGCAAGTCGTGAAGCTGCTGGTGACCGGCGCCGCGGGTTTCATCGGCTTTCACACCGCGACGCGACTGCTGGCGCTGGGGCACGAGGTGGTGGGCATCGACGATCTGAATACCTACTATGACCCCAGCCTGAAGGCGGCGCGCTTGAGCCGGCTCGAAGGGCACGCGAACTTTCGTTTCAAAAAAATCGACATCGGCGAGCGCGCGGCCATGCAAGCTTTGTTCGCCGGCGAAAAATTTCAGCGCGTCGTGCACCTCGCCGCGCAGGCGGGCGTGCGTTATTCGATCGAGAATCCGCATGCGTACGTGCACAGCAACCTGAACGGTTTTCTCGAAGTGATCGAAGGGTGCCGGCATCACGGCGTCGAGCACCTGGTGTATGCCTCGACCAGCTCGGTGTATGGTGCGAATACGCGGCTGCCCTTTACCGAGCAGCACGGCACGGATCACCCGCTGACGCTGTATGCGGCCACCAAGAAAGCCAACGAACTGATGGCGCACAGCTATTCGTCGCTATACGGTCTGCCGACCACGGGCCTGCGCTTCTTCACGGTATACGGTCCGTGGGGACGGCCGGACATGGCGTTGTTTCTCTTCACCCGCAAGATTCTCGCCGGCGAGCCCATCGACGTGTATCACGCGGGCGAACATCGCCGCGACTTCACCTACGTGGACGATATCGTCAACGGCGTGGTCGCGGCGCTGGAGCATGTGGCGGCGCCAGACCCTGCGTGGGATTCGGAGGCGCCGGACTCCGCCGCCAGCCGCGTGCCGTATAAAATTTACAATATCGGCAATCAGCAGCCGGTGACGTTGCTGCGCTTCATCGACGTGCTCGAGCAAGCGCTCGGCCGCCAGGCCATCAAACGCATGTTACCCATGCAGCCGGGCGACGTGCCGAACACCGCGGCCGCCGTGGATGCGCTGGTGCGCGACGTGAATTACCGGCCGTGCGTCGGGGTCGAAGAGGGTGTCAAGCGTTTCGTCGAATGGTATCTTGAGTACTACCATCCGACCCGTTCCTGACGCCGAGATTCGTTATGGCCCACTTGAATTCCTCTCTGCCGGCGTGGAGCGCCGTGGCCGCCCACGCGTGCACCCTGCACGGCACGCACCTACGTGAGCTGACCGCCGCGGACCCGAAACGCTGGGAGAATTTTCACGTCGAGCACGCGGGCTGGCTGCTCGATCTGTCGCGCCAACGAATCACTCAGGAGAGCATCCGGCTGTTGCTCGACCTCGCGCGCGCCACCGGATTGGCCGAGCATATCGCCGCCATGTTCCGCGGCGACCTGATCAACAGCACCGAGCAACGGGCGGTGTTGCACACGGCATTGCGGTCGGACTTCGCCGGCGGTGCGGCGATCCAAGCCGAGGTGCAGACCGTGCGGCACCAGCTCGAAGAGTTCGTCGGCGCCATTCGCCGGGGCGCCAAACGCGGCATCACCGGCAAGCCGTTCAAGCACGTCATCAACATCGGCATCGGCGGCTCGGATCTCGGGCCGCTGCTCATTTGCGATGCGTTGCGCCATGAGTGGAGCGGCGAACTGACGCCGCATTTCGTGTCGAACGTGGATCGCACGCAGCTCGAGGACCTGACCCGCACGCTGGATCCGGCCGAGACGCTGGTGATCGTCTGCTCGAAGACCTTCATCACGCTCGAAACCCAGTCGAACGCCAACGCCGCCCGCGCCTGGATCGTCGGTGCCTTGGGCGAGAAGTCGCCCGCCAATCACTTTGCCGCGGTGTCGACCAATGCCGCCGCCATGGACACGTTCGGGATCGCCAAGGATCATCGCTTCGCGCTGTGGGACTGGGTGGGCGGGCGCTACTCCGTGTGGTCGGCCATCGGCCTGGTCGCCGAACTGGTCATCGGCAGCGAGAAGTGGCGCGAGTTCCTGGGCGGTGCAAGCGGTATCGACCGGCATTTCACCAGCGCACCCTTCGAGAAGAACCTGCCCGTGCTGATGGGTTTGATGGCGGCGTGGAACCGGACGTTTCTCGGGCTACCCACGCTCGCGGTGCTGCCCTACGACCAACGCCTGGCGCGCCTGCCGGCCTACATGCAGCAGCTCGAGATGGAGAGCAACGGCAAGTCGGTGTCGCTCGCGGGCGAACGCGTCGACTTCGCCACCGCGCCCGTGGTGTGGGGCGAGCCCGCCTCGAACGCCCAGCATTCGTTCTTCCAGATGCTGCATCAGGGCACGCCCACCGCGGCGCTCGATTTCATCGCCCCGCTGTACGGCTCATGGGGCGGCACCGACGGCCAGGATCTCGCGCTGCAAAACTGTCTGGCGCAATCGCAGGCGTTCGCCTTCGGGCATACGCTCGAAGAAGTCGACGCCGACATGGCCAAGGCCGGTTCCAGCGCCGGCGACATCGCTCGCTTACGCGCGCACAAGGTGTACGAGGGCAACCGGCCGAGCTCCTTGCTGATGTATCCGCGCACCACCGCGGCAAGCTTGGGCGCGCTGCTCGCGTTGTACGAGCACAGCGTGTTCGTGCAAGGCACCTTGTGGGGCATCGACTCGTTCGATCAATTCGGCGTGGAGCTAGGCAAGAAACTCGCGCAGGGCATCGACATGTCCGGCAAGACGGCACCGTCCGGTCCGGGCGCGGCGGGATTGGCGGCGCTGATCGGGTATGTGAAGGAGCATCGTTAGGCTAAGCGGGGCAATCTGTGGGAGACGTCACGCGCGATGTCCGATATGGGCTTCAACGTCTTGTTGGAAACCAGCGTTTACATTCAGTCGCTGCCGATCTGGGAGGAGGACTGGGAGCATCCGGAAACGTATTCCAATCCGAGACGATCAAGACTCACCGAGGCCTCGTTGTCGCGTTCAGTCAGCTCCTCATCAAGACCGGACGTGTTGCCGCTGAACACGGAGAATCCTTAAGCCAGGTCGACCTCTTTGTGACGAAGTCGCAATGAAAATTCATGCCGCGGAATAAGCAGGTTCCGGTGCTGCCCGGTACCCTATAATCGCGTTCTAAATAGGTACGGTACGAGATTTTGGCAAAAAAACGGAAGGGAATCATCTTGGCGGGCGGGGCGGGCACCCGGTTGCATCCAATCACGCTCTCGCAGAGTAAGCAGCTCTTGCCGGTTTACGACAAACCGATGATCTACTACCCGCTGGCGACGCTGATGGCGGCGGGCATCCGCGATTACCTCATCATCACCACGCCCCGGGACCAGACCGCTTTTCGTGATCTCCTCGGCACCGGCGAGAAATGGGGCATTTCGTTCGAGTACGCGATTCAGCCGGAGCCTAACGGCATCGCGCAGGCCTTCATCATCGCCGAGTCGTTTTTGGACGGTGCGCCGTCGGCGCTGATTCTCGGCGACAATATTTTCTACGGCGCCAATTTGTCCGACCTGCTGCAGGGCGCCTCCGCGCGTACCGAGGGGGCCACGGTGTTCGGCTACTACGTGCAGGATCCCGAGCGTTACGGTGTGGTGCAATTCGACGCCGACGGCAAGGTGGTCGACTTGCTGGAAAAGCCGCCGAATCCGCCGTCCAATTACGCGGTGACCGGGGTGTATTTCTACGACGAACGCGCATCCGACATGACGCGCTCCATCAAGCCCTCCCCGCGCGGCGAGCTCGAAATCACGGATTTGAATCGTGCCTACCTCAAGGACGGCAGCTTGAACGTGGTGCGCCTGGGCCGTGGCACGGCCTGGCTCGACACCGGCACGCATAATTCGTTGTTGGATGCCGGCGTGTTCGTGCGCATCATCGAGGAGCGGCAAGGCTTGAAAGTCGCCTGTGTGGAGGAGGTGGCGTGGCGCATGGGTTTCATCCAGGCCGGCCAACTCGAGAAGCTGGCGTCGCCGCTGCAGAAAAGCGGATACGGCGAATACCTGCTGCGCATCCTGCGCGACGATCATCAGCCATGAAGTTCTTGAAGACGCCCATCGCCGGGATGTTGCTGATCGAGCCGCAGGTGTTCGGCGACCCGCGCGGGTTTTTCATGGAAACCTGGCAGGCGGAGAAATTCAAGGCCGCCGGTGCCGACATCACCTTCGTGCAGGATAACCAGAGTCGCTCGACGCAATGGACGCTGCGCGGCATGCATCTTCAGGTTGAGCATACGCAGGGCAAGTTGGTGCGCGTCTCCGCGGGCTCGGTGTTCGACGCGGTGGTGGATTTGCGGCGCGGCTCGCCGTCGTTCGGCAAGTGGTGGGGCGCCGAACTCTCCGCCGAGAATCACCGCATGTTGTGGGTGCCGCCGGGCCTCGCGCACGGCATGCTCATCACGTCCGAATCGGCGGATTTTCTGTATAAATGTACCGATCTGTACAGTCCAAGCCACGAGCGTACGCTGGCCTGGGACGACCCCACCGTGAGCATCGAGTGGCCGCTGCCGCCCGGAGTCAAACCCAACCTGTCGGCCAAGGATGGGATCGGTAAAAGCTTCGCCGAGATCGAGAAGTTTCCGTGAAAATACTGGTGCTCGGCGGCGACGGCCAGGTGGCCCGCGCCGTGGCGGCGGCCGTGCCGTCCGCGCATTCGGTCATCGTGAAAAGTCACCGCGACCTCGACATCGCCGACGAACGCGCGCTCGGCGCCGCCTTGAGCGCGAGCGGGGCGCAGTGGATCGTCAACGGCGCCGCCTACACCGCCGTCGATCTCGCCGAGCAGGAATTCGAGAAGGCACGCCGGATCAACGACGTCGCGGTAGGCGCGTTGGCACGTGCCGCGGCGCAGGCGAAAGCGCGCCTGCTGCACCTATCCACCGATTTCGTGTTCGACGGTGCGGCGAATCGAGCCTACACGTCGGCGAGTGCGACGAATCCCTTGAGCGCCTACGGCGTCACCAAATTGGCGGGCGAGCGGCAGGCGCTGGAGGCCGGTAATGCCATCGTCCTGCGCACGGCCTGGGTGTACGCCTCGACCGGCAAGAACTTCGCCCTCACCATGTTGCGCCTCATGCGCGAACGGGACGAGGTCCGGGTGGTCAGCGATCAGCTCGGCACGCCGACCTGGGCGGCCGGTATCGCCCAGGCGATTTGGGGGTTGATCGATGCGAGCGCGCCGCCGGGCCTCTATCACTGGACCGACCTCGGCGTGGCGTCCTGGTACGATTTCGCGGTCGCGATCCAGGACGAAGCACTGGGCCGGGGGTTGTTGACGCGGGCGGTGCCGGTGATTCCCATTCCGACCTCGGCGTACCCGACTCCCGCCAAGCGGCCGGCTTTCAGTGTGCTCGACACCGAATCGACCCGCGCGGTCATCACGACCCCGGCGCACCATTGGCGGCATAATTTGAGGAAGATGTTGGATGAGCTACCAGCCGCATAACCTTTTCATCACGGGCGGCGCCGGCTTCATCGGGGCCAACTTCGTCCGGCACTGGTTGAGCACCACCCAAGACGGCAAGGTGGTGGTATTCGATGCACTGACTTATGCAGGCAACATCGCGAACCTGGCGGGCTTGGACGAGAACCCGCGCTTCTTGTTCGTGCGCGGCGATATCTGCGACGAGGCGGCGGTGCGCGAACTTCTCGAGCGGCACCGCATCGATACCATCGCGCACTTCGCCGCCGAATCGCACGTCGATCGGTCGATTCTCGGGCCCGATGACTTCATTCGCACCAATATCGTCGGCACCCATGCCTTGTTGAAAGTGGCGAAGACGCTATGGGTCGACCAGAAGACCGTGCCGGCGCATCGCTTTCATCACGTCTCCACCGACGAGGTTTACGGTTCCTTAGGTCCCCACGATGCCCCGTTCCACGAGAGCACCCCCTACGCCCCGAATTCTCCGTATTCCGCCACCAAGGCATCCTCGGACCACTTGGTACGCGCTTATCACGAGACCTACGGTCTCGATGTGACGATCACCAACTGCTCGAACAACTACGGGCCCTACCATTTTCCCGAAAAGCTCATCCCGCTCATCATCATCAACATCCTGCACGGCAAACCCTTGCCCGTGTACGGCGATGGGCTGCAGGTGCGGGACTGGCTGCACGTTGCGGACCATTGTCGAGCCATCGCACTCGCGCTGACGCGCGGCACGGCCGGGCAGGTGTACAACATCGGCGGCAACAGCGAAACGGCGAACATCGACATCGTCAAGACCCTGTGCGACCTGGTCGACGAGACGTTCGCCGCACGACCGGACCTACGGGCGGCGTTCCCCGAGTCGCCGGCCGCGGCGGGCGGCAGGGCGCAGAGCCTCATCACCTTCGTGCGCGATCGGCCGGGGCACGACCGGCGTTACGCCATCGACTATCGCAAGGCCGCGCGGGAGTTGGGGTACGCCCCCGGCCGGAATCTTTCTCAAGGATTGAGGTCCACTCTCGAGTGGTTTCTGGAAAACCGCGCGTGGTGGGAGGCGTTGCTCGGGCGCGACTATGCGGCCTGGATCAAGACGAACTACACGGCGACTTAAGCGGCTGCGCTACACTTTGCCCTGCAAAGTAGCTGGACCGGGGTAAAGATTGCCAGCGCGGCGGCGGCTCACTACAATCCGCCACCGCTCGGGACAAACCCTTGTTTTCGGTAACGATCTTTCTGGCAGCCGTTTTCGCGGCGGAAAAGCATGAGGTTCGACAGCGGTCGGTATGAAAATTAAATCAATCGCTGCGATATTCGCCCTGACCCTGATGGGGTTGGTGGCCACCGCCCAGACCCTCACCCAGGATCAGATCAACTCACTGAGGAACCTCCCGCAGGATCAGCAGGATTCGTTGATGCAGAGCGTGACCGGCGGCGGCCGGGGCAATAGCGGCGTCAAGTCGGATCCGAAACTCAGCACGCCGCAGACGGTGCGCCCCAAAGACGATCAGACGCCCGACCAAAACGGGCTGTACCGGAAAGACAAGACCAGCGACGGCCACCCGCTGCGCGCGACGGACGAGGATCCGGAGCTGCGTGCCGACGACACGGTGCTCATCGATCTCACGCCGCTGTACGTGCCGATCCGGCGCAAGAACTCGAACGACAGCAGCCTCAACGAGGACGCCAACAACAACAGCTCAGCCAACGCGAATGCCAACGCCAACGACAACGAAGTCGACGCCATGGCCAACGGCAACGGTGTCGACGCCAACGGCCGGTCCACCGGCCGGAACAGCGCGAATAATCGTAACCGGGAGAATTACGACTACGGCCGCATCAAGGAGGAGATCAAGCCGCGGACCGACGAGGAGAAGCTCAAGTCGCAAAAGATGCGCGAGCTCGTACTCAGCAACAACCCCTATCATCTGAACCGTTTCGGGGTGCTCGAACTGCCGGGGCTGCCGTCGATTCCGCTCGCAGGCCTGACGGCGGACGAGGCGACCAACCGGTTGAGCGCCGACCCTGATTTGCGGGATTTTCGCGTTAAAATCACCTTGCTGCGCCTGAAGCCTTTCGACGAGGAGTCGTTGAAGCCGTTCGGCTATGATTTATTCGAGGGGGTGCCAAGCACCTTCGCGTCGGTGTCCGACATCCAGGTGCCGGTGGATTATCTGGTGGGACCCGGGGACACCTTGAACGTGCAGCTCTACGGCAACGAGCCGGCGAGCTATTCGCTGACCGTGGGCCGCGATGGGCGCATCAATTTTCCCAAGCTCGGTCCCATCATGGTCAGCGGCATGTCGTACGACCGGGCGCGGGCGACCATCGAAGAGCGTGTGCAGCAGCAGCTCATCGGTTCGCGGGTGAGCGTGACCATGGGCGATCTTAGGTCCATCCGTGTCTTCGTTTTGGGCGAAGCCGAGAAACCCGGCTCCTACACGGTGAGCGGGCTGTCCACCATGACCAATGCCTTGTTCGTCAGCGGCGGCGTGAAGAAAATCGGTTCGCTGCGCAAGATCGAGCTCAAGCGCAACGGCCGCACGGTCACCGTGCTCGATCTGTACGATCTGCTCCTGCACGGCAACACGAGCCGCGACACGCAGCTCATGCCCGGCGACGTGATTTTCATTCCCCCCATCGGCGACACGGTGTCGGTGTACGGAGCGGTGCGCCGCCCGGCCATCTACGAACTCAAGGGCGAGAAGGACGTCGAGCAGATCGTCGACTTGGCCGGCGGTCTCGTGGCCGACGCGGACCCGAAGCTCGTGCAGCTCGAACGGATACACCAGTCCAGTCTGCGCGAGATGGTGAACATCGATCTGACCTCGAACGTAGGCCGACTGGCGCGCGTGGACAACGGCGACAAGCTGCGCATTCCGGCGATCCGGCCCACCCTGGAAAATTCGGTAACGCTCAACGGGTTCGTGTTCCGGCCCGGCTCGTTCGAATATCGCCCGGGACTACGCCTGAGCGACGTGCTGCCGAGCTTCGACGAGTTGCGGCCGAACGCCGACCGGCGCTACATCATGATCCGCCGCGAAGTGCCGCCCGAGGAGAAGATCGAGGTGATCTCGGCAAACCTCGAGACGGCGCTGCACGCCCGCGGAACGGCGGCGGACCCTGAACTTCGGCCGCGCGACAAGATCACGGTATTCGACCTCACGGCCGACCGCGGGCGGGTGGTGGCGCCGTTGATCCGCGACCTCGAATTGCAGGGTTCTCCGGAGCATCCTGCGGCAGTGGTCAGCATCGACGGCAAGGTGAAATCGCCGGGACGCTATCCGTTGGAACCGGCGATGCGGGTGAGCGATTTGATCCGGGCGGGCGGCAGCCTCGACGACTCGGCCTACGGCGGCGAGGCGGAGCTCACCCGCTACGAAATCTTCAATGGCATCCAGCGGCAGACCGACTTGATCCCCATCGACCTGTCGGCCATCCGCAAGGGGGATGCGGCGGCGGACGTTCAGCTCAAGCCCTACGACGTGCTGGTGGTCAAGATCACGCCACTGTGGGAAGAGCCGGGCACGATCGAACTCGCGGGCGAGGTGCGGTTTCCCGGAACCTATCCCATACATCGCGGCGAGACGCTGTCTTCAGTGCTGCACCGCGCCGGCGGCTTCACCGATCTCGCTTTCGACGACGGGGCCGTGTTCGTTCGCGAAGAATTGAAGAAGCGCGAAAAGCAGCAGCTGGAAGATTATTCTCTACGTCTGCAAAGCGATCTGGCCTCGTTATCCCTGCAAGCGGTCGCCAGCAGCGCCGCCACCAACAGTGCGGCGGCTTCCGCCAGCGCGGCGCAAGGGTTGGCCGTTGGGCAGTCGCTCCTCACCCAACTACGCGACACCAAACCCGTGGGGCGGTTGGTGATCAACGTGGACAAGGTCATGTCGGGCAAACCGGGCGGGTCGAACGACGTGCTGCTCCGGGACGGCGATAAACTGCTGGTCCCGAAGAAGACCCAGGAGATCACCATCTTGGGCGAAGTGCAGAGTCCGACCTCGCACATCTTCCAAGCCGGCCTGACGCGGGACGATTACATCGCGAAGAGCGGCGGCATCACGCGCAAGGCGGACCGCAAGCGGATATACGTGGTACGGGCCAACGGCGACGTGGTGTCCGGGGAGCGCACGGGGTGGTTCCGTCGGTCTCAGTTGGTACAGATCCAACCGGGCGACTCCATCGTCGTGCCACTGGATTCAGAG
>CAZZXZ010000113.1:0-11522 GCA_964658135.1 uncultured Acetobacteraceae bacterium
AGAGAGCGTCGCGAATTTTTGTCAGCGCGGGGCGGACAGCCCGCGGCCCACTTATTCACGCCTACCCAATTCTGGTGCGATGCCTTGACAATTGTTGCCATGACAACTAATATCCGGCCATGCGCGCACTCGGCTACATCGGCGGCGATCCGGCGGCGAAAATGGCCCCTCACGTCGATTTTGCGGCGCTGGTGGGTCAGGTCCGGATGGCGATAATCACGGGTCTGGATGCGGAGTTTCTGGC
Source organism: uncultured Acetobacteraceae bacterium (assembly GCA_964658135.1). GTDB lineage: Bacteria > Pseudomonadota > Gammaproteobacteria > Steroidobacterales > Steroidobacteraceae > Bog-1198. The sequence goes on from CAZZXZ010000113.1 coordinate 245, forward strand.
CGACGCCGATGTAGCGGACTTGGAAGTTACCGCCGCTCAGTTCGTCATCTTGCGAAACGTGTTGAAGGGCAGTGCCCAATCGGCGTGCGAGTTGTGCAAATCGTTGGATTACGATCGCGGCGCGATGAGTCGGATGATCGACCGGCTCGAAACCAAGGGACTGCTGCGGCGGGTGCCGTTGCCGCACACGCGGCGATCGGTGGCGCTGGAAGTGACGAGCACCGGAAAAACTGCGTTTCCGAAAATGGAAGCTTGCGTCGAACGGGTGGTCGGCCGGCTGATGCAGGGCGTCACCAAAAGTCAGATGCGGGAGATGGAAAAGGTTTTCAAACGCATGCTCGCGAACGTTTGATTTTTTTTAAGTGTATCGATTGCCCAGGCATCAGTTGTTTGGGCATCGGAGACGACGATGATGGAACAGTTGGAAAACTACGCGGCGCGGGTCGTCGTGCGAATACAAAGTGCCGGCGCCGAAGTCGACCCCGACATTCTGCAGTTGCCGGGTGGCAGCGTCATCGCCACGCTGCTGTGGCTGTACACGAAGGGCGCCGATGTTTACCGCAGACACGAAGGCTGCCGCAAACACGAAGGCTGCCGGCACGCGGGCCGTAAGCACTGAGTTTCGGTGCGCCCCGCATGAGCCGCGGCATTAGAAAATACCCGCCGCCATCCCCGCGGCGAGCGTTGCACCCAACTCCCGGCACGACGCGAGGTCCGTGGTCGACAACTGCTTCGGCCGACTGATCGCATCCGGTGTCTGCGCGTGGGTGCAGACGATCAACGGCTCAGCGACGGTATTCAGACGCCAGCCGGTCGCGATGCGAGCAATCTGCCGCGCCGCGTTCTGTCCGTCGCTGCCGGCGCACACCAGCGTCGCATAGGGCCTGCTCTGGATCCGTTCCAACGCAGGGTAATACGTGCGGTCGAAGAAATCTTTCATCACGCCGGCCATGGCGGCTAAATTCTCCGGTGTCGCGAAGAGGTAGCCGCCGGCTTCCAACAGGTCGGCGATGCCTGCATCGGCCGCCGTTCGCAAGACCACGGATACCGAGGGCTCGATGGCCGCGCCCTGCGCGGCGGCGGTGGCCATCTGACGCGTACCGCCCGTCGCCGAGTGGTAGACGATTAAAAGTTGCTGCATGCAAGCGCCGGCTCGCTCTGCCGGACGTGCTCCTTGACCTCGTCCGTCCATACCCGAAATGTTTGCAGATAATTCGGACCGAAGGTGGTGCTGATCGCGACATCCGCCGCGTCGCGGCCGCGCGCCATCAGAATGCGTCCGATTCGACGCTGGTTGTTGCGCGGATCGAAGGTATGCCACGCGCCCCCGATGTAAGCCTCCAGCCAGCCTGCGAAATCCATCGGCGCGTCCGCGGCGGGTACGCCGATATCACCGAGATAACCCGTGCAGTAGCGGGCCGGTATGTTCAAGCAGCGCAACAGGGTGATGGCCAAATGGGCGAAGTCGCGGCAGACGCCTTGGCGCTCGTTGAAGGCATCCCAGGCGGTCTTGGTGGGGCGTGCGAAGTGGTAGCCGAAGGTGATGTACTCGTGAGCGAAATCGCACACCGCCTGTACCCTCGACCAGCCGGGCGTAAGATGCCCGAACCGCCGCCAGGCGTCCTGCATCAGCGCTTCGGTTTCGCAATAACGACTGCCCAATAAATAGGTCAGCGCGTCGACCGGCAGGTCTTCGATCAGATGCTCACAGGCCGTCGGGTCGTAAGCCTCGGGAAGCCCCGAATCTTCGATGATGCCGTCCGCCGTCAGGCGTATCTGGCCCGGGGGTGCGACGAGTCGCGTGCACGTGTTGCCGAAGGCATCGTGATAGAGCGTCAAAGGCACCCGTGGATCGACCAACATGTCGTCTGCGCGCACCAAGTGGTGAATTCGGCTGGGATGAACATGCAGCATCAGGATCATTGGTGTCGTTTGCGGGCACGAATACACCAATTCATAGCCAAAACGGATTTTCATGGGAACATTCCTTGTCATATTGCAACGGGCGCGCATGATCCGCAGCCTTATCGAGAAACGCTGTCGGACTAGGGCGGTACGTCGTGCCGTCCAGCACCGACATTGGAAGGCTAATTCCTACGCTCCACCTGGCGGCGCACCGACTGTTTCACCAGGCGGGTGCGGGCACACTGTCATCAGGTTGAAACTCTTTTCCTCTATCGCACAGGTGTTCCATGCTCCATTATGCAATCGTGTTTTTCATCATCGCGCTCGTCGCCGCATTTTTCGGTTTCGGCGGCATTGCAGTAGGGGCCGCAGGTATTGCCAAGGTTCTCTTCGTCGTCTTTTTGATCGGTGCGGTGGTCAGTTTCCTGATGAGTCTGGGTCGGCGCGCCTGATCGACCGTCGCGCTTATCACCGTCACGCAGCTTTATCCTTACTTAGTTTCTTCAACAACTTTCAACGCGGAGAATTCACATGGAATCGCTTTTAGACAATGGCACGGTTCGTCAGGCAAAAGACTTTGCGAACGGCCAGATCAATAGCTTCATCGACAACGTTCAGGATTTGACGGACGCCTTGAAAGATGTCGACACGCCGGAGATCGCCCGCGTCAAGGCCAAGGTCAAGATTGCACTGGCGGCGGCGAAGAGCGCACTCGCCGACGGGGCATCGCAGGTCAAGAGTCAGGCCAAACAAGTGACGAAACAGACGGACACTTACGTTCGCGATAATCCTTGGCAAGTCGTAGGCATCGCCGCGCTCATCGGCATTGCCGTCGGGATTCTGGCGACGAGACGTGCCGCGGATTGATCTTTAGCCGATCGATCGGCTTGGCGGTGAGCGTCGTCTAGGCGCTCTCCGCCGAAGTTGCCGCATACACTAGCGGCCATGACCTAGCCGCTAGGCACTAAGCACTGACCGCTAGGAACGCCGCCAACCCGTCGTTTCGCCCGGTCTATCTTCGATCAGCACGCCTGCCGCAGTGAGTTTATCGCGGATACGGTCCGCCTCCGAGAAATTCTTGGCTGCACGCGCAGCACGCCGCTCCTCCAATAACGTCTCGACCATCTCATCGGTGACAGTGGCAGCACCCACAGCCCGCTTCAGATAGGCGGCAGGCGGCTGTTGCAAGATCCCGAGCATGCCGCCCATCGCGCGCATGATGGATGATAACTGACCGGCGGCTGCCGCATCGCCGGCCGCTTTGGCGCTGTTCAAATCGCGCGCCACTCCCTGCAGAATCGCCAACGCCGCCGGGGTGTTGAAGTCGTCGTCCATGGCGTCCTGAAATTCGGTCAACGCCGTACGTTCGATGGCCCCCTCCGTGGGTTGCGTATCGTTGAGCGCACGATACAACCCGAGCAGGGTTTCATCCGCCTGACTCAGTTGCGCGGCACTGTAGTTGATGGGACCGCGATAATGGCTGCTCACCAAGAAAAACCGCAGCACCTCGGGATCACGCAACGTTTTGAGCACGTCGCGCACGGTCAGGAAGTTATCCAGCGACTTGGACATTTTTTCATCGTCGATGCGGACGAAGCCGTTGTGCATCCACATCTTCACGAACGGCGTCGCACAGGCCGCGCAAGACTGCGCGATCTCGTTCTCATGGTGGGGAAATTTCAGATCCATTCCGCCACCGTGCAAGTCGAAATAACCTCCCAGCAATGTGGTCGACATCGCCGAACACTCGATGTGCCATCCCGGGCGGCCGTCACCCCACGGCGAAGCCCACGAGGGTTCGCCCGGTTTGGCTCGCTTCCAAAGGACGAAATCGAGCGGATCCAATTTCGATTCGACGACTTGCACGCGTGATCCCGCGCGTAGGTCGTCGATTTTTTTACCCGACAAGCGGCCGTAGTCCTGGAACTTGCGCACCGAATACATGACGTCGCCGTCGCCGGCCACGTAGGCATACCCTTTGTCGATCAAGGTTTCGATCATCCGAACCATGGCGGCCATATAGTCGGTCGCACGCGGCTCGGCATCGGGGCGCTGTAAACCGAGCGTCGCGCAGTCCTCCTGCATCGCCGTCGTGAAACGCCGGGCGAGGTCGGCCCAATGCTCGCCGTTCGCCGCCGCACGCTTGATGATCTTGTCGTCGATATCGGTGACGTTACGGACATACGTGACTTCGTAACCACGTCCCCGCAGGTAGCGCTGCACCATGTCGAAGACGGCCAACATGCGCGCGTGACCGATGTGAATGTAGTCGTACACGGTGATGCCGCAGACGTACAAGCTCACCGCATCGCCGCGTAGCGGCTTGAACTCTTCCTTCTCGCCACTCAACGAGTTATGTATTTTTAGCATGGGATTCGAGCCGGCGGCGAGCCGTACCGGGAGTCATCAGTGACAACAAGGGAGCCAGTTCGGGCCCGTGCGCTCGGCCGGTCAACGCGACCCGCAGCGGCATGAACAAATCCGCGCCTTTGCGGCCGGTGCGTTCCTTCAGGAGCTTCGTCAGGGCCTTCAGGTCGGGCCCCGCCTCCATCAGCGCATCGACGGCCGTCGAGAAAAAGCCCGGGCCCGCCGCGGTTATTACGCCCTGTTCGTCGTGTCCCAACGGCGGCAGCTCGCCGTCGACGACGGCCGCCCATGGGGCGGCGTCCGCCGGCAGCACGACGTTGTGGCGGACCAGTTCGATGAATGCGGTGGATTGGCCCGTCCCCAACCACGTGCGAATCTCGTCGGCCGACATGCGCTGCAGGGTTTCCTTCTGCCAATGCAACAACTGGGTTTCGTCGAAACGTGCGGAGGCCCGCCCCAGATGACCGGGCTGGAAGTGCGCGGGCATGTCGGCCGGAACCAGCCAGCCTTCGGCATCGCCGGTGTGCCCAAGATGGAACAATTGGTTGAGCAGCGCTGCGCTCAAGAAACCGCGTTGCCGGAATTCACCCACGCTGGTGCTGCCGTGCCGTTTCGAGAGCGGTGCGCCATCGGCGCCGACCAGCAGCCCCACGTGACCGTAGGCGGGCCGCCGCAGTTGCAAGGCGTCCAGCACCAGCAATTGCCGCGGCGTGTTGGTCAGATGGTCATCGCCGCGCAGCACGTGAGTCACGCCCATCGCGGAATCGTCGACGGCGTTGCTGAAGAAGAACGCCGCGCTGCCGTCTTCGCGGCGGATGATGAAGTCGCCGATGTCGCTTGCCGAGAAGCTCTGCGGTCCATGCACCACGTCGTCGAATTCGACGACGGCGGCGCTCGGCACGGCGAAGCGCAGCGTCGGCGCGAGCCCGCGCGACACCCGCTCCGCCCGCTGTTCGGCGCTCAAAGACCGGCAGGTACCGGCATAGCGCGGCGGCTTGCCGGCCATGCGCTGCAATTTGCGCGACAGCTCCAGCTCCTGCGCCGTGCAATAGCACGGGTAAACCCGACCGTCGTCTTCCAGACGCGTGAACAGCTCGCGATAATAGGCGCCACGTTCGGACTGCGAATAGGGCCCATGCGGTCCGCCGACGTCCGGTCCTTCGTCCCACGCGAGGCCGAGCCAGCCCAAGTCGACCAGCAGCGCATCGCGAAAACGCGCCTGACTGCGTTCCTCGTCCGTGTCCTCGATACGCAGAATGAATCGGCCGCCGGTCTTCCGCGCCCACAAATGGCTGAAAAACGCGGTCCGCGCATTTCCCAGATGCAACGCGCCGGTCGGGCTCGGCGCGAAGCGTGTGACGACGGATAACGACATAGCTCAAGATTGTACCTATTCGAGTAGAATCCCGGAGCATGAAACAGCTACTTCTTGCTTGCGGATTCTGTCTTGCACTGATGTTTCACGCGAGCGACGCGGCCGACTCGCCGCCGACGCCCGCTCCCTCACCACCGGCCGTAGCCGCGCCGATCTTGGTGCAAGTGGTGACTTCCTTCGGGAATTTCACGATCCAATTGCTGCCTGAGCGCTCGCCCCTGACGGTGTCGCAATTTTTGAAGTACGTCGACCAGGGCTTCTATTCGGGCACCCTGTTCCACCGCGTGATTCCCAACTTCGTGATCCAAGGCGGCGGCTACGACACCGAGGACAAGCTCAAGGGCGCACCCACCAAGGTCGTCAACGAGTCGGGGAACGGCCTGACCAATCTGCGCGGCATGGTGGGCCTCGCCAGACCGCCCGACCCGCACGGCGGCGATTGCCAGTTTTACGTCAATCTATCCGACAACGCGGCGCTCGATCCGAATCAAACCCGTTGGGGTTACGCCGTATTCGGCAAGGTGGTGCAGGGCATGGAGGTCGTCGACAAGATCGCCAACGTGCCGACGGGCGCGAAGGGAGTCTTCAAGGAAGACGCACCGTTGAAGTCGGTGGTCATCGAACGGATCGAGCGCGTCACCGCGTCCTAGCGACCGTCTCCGGCGTGACCATCCTTTTCATCTCGGACCTGCACATCGATGCCTCGGGTCCGCAGATCACACGCCAGTTTTTGAGTTTGCTGGACGGCGAAGCGCGTCACGCCGAAGCGCTGTACATACTCGGCGACTTGTTCGACTCCTGGGTCGGAGACGATGCGCCCGACGAGGCCCAGACGGCCGCCATCGCCGGCTTGAAAGCGCTGACCACCGCGGGCGTGCCGTGCTTCGTGATGCACGGTAACCGCGATTTCCTGTTGGGAAACCAATTTTGCGCCATGTCCGGCGCCCAACTCCTGTCGGACCCGCTGATCGTGACGCTGTACGGCGAACCGGTTCTGGTCATGCACGGCGACGCGTTATGCACCGACGATGGCGCGTACCAGCGCTTACGCGCCACGGTTCGCAACGGCGAGTGGCAGCGGCAATTCCTCGGGTTGTCAGTGGCCGGCCGCCGGGCGCTGGCGGGCGCCGCGCGGGCCGGCAGCCGCGCGCACACCGCGACGCTGGAAAACACCATCACCGATGTCAACCCGAGCAGCGTGGCGATTGCGCTGCGCAGTGCAGGCGTGTCGACCCTGCTGCATGGCCATACCCATCGTCCCGCCATCCATCCACTCACCGTGGATGGTCGGGCCTGCACACGCATCGTTCTCGGCGATTGGCATGCGCGGGGCAGCGTTTTGCGTTGGGATCGACACGGACCCGAACTCGCGTCGCTCGAACGCACGGCGGACGGCTAGCCGGCACCCGGGCGGGCCGCAGTGCCGTTGGGCACGCCCGAGTGGAACCGGAACACGTCGTCGCCGCCGGTGATGAGTTCCGTCTCGCAGTGCGCGAACGCCTCGAGGCGGGGCTCGAGCGGTAGGCCGGCGCGGTCCGCGGCACGGCGTGCCAGATCGAGATACACCCGCTGATGCCGCGCTTCCGCCGCGTGCAATCCTTGGAACAGCGTACCGGCCACGCCGCCGATGGCCGGCGCCACCGCCGCAAAACGCTCGCACGAGCGCGCTTCGATGAAGGCGCCGCATACCATCAGATCGATTTCGCGTTGCGGCTCGGCGCGCGCGACCAGGCGCCGTAGCGATTCAGCATAGCGCCCGGGACCGAGACGCCGTGGCACGATGTTCAACGATCTCATGAGTCGGGTCACTTGCTCGTAATGACGTAATTCTTCGCGCGCCAGACGCGACATCTTGTCGGTGACCTCGAAATCCTCGGCGTATGCGAACAGCATCGCGAGGGCCGTCGAGGCGGCTTTCTTCTCGCAATTGGCATGATCGATCAACAGCAGATCGCGGGCGCCGCAGGCCTCGGCGACCCATGCAGCCGGCGTCGCCACCCGCAACAGCGGATGCGAAAAAGCAACGGCCGCCGAGCTCATGCGGCGCTCTTCAGCGCCGCGATCGCGTTCAGCAGCTCGCGCGCCGACTGAAATCGCGCGGCGGGTAGTTTGGCGAGCAGGCGCTGCAGAATGTCCGCGTAGGGCGCGAACTGCGGTGCGAGTTGCGGCATGTCGGCGCGTTTATGCTTGTAGATCACCTCCATGGCCGTCGACCCCATGAAAGGCTTGCGGCCCGTCAGCATCTCGAAATAGACGACACCGAGACTGTAAAGATCGCTGCGTTCGTCGATCAATTCCGCGTGACCTTGCTCGGGGCTCATGTAGTAAGGGGTTCCGAAAATCTCGCGCGTGCCGGTCAGCTCCGCCGCGATCTCGTTGGTCTTTGCCAGACCAAAGTCGATCAGGCATAGCGAACCGTCGGCGCGCAGCATGACGTTGGCAGGCTTCAAGTCGCGATGCAATACGCCGACCCGGTGGATGGCATCGAGTGCACCCGCCATCTGCTCCAGGTAATCCAGCGCGAGCAGCGGCGCGAGCGGCGCCTTCATGCGCTGGCGCAGGTCGCCCGCAGGGAAGTGCTCCATGGCGATATAGGCATGATCGTCGGCGACGCCCAAATCGTAGATGCGCACGATGTTAGGGTGATCGAGCCGCGCCACGATGTCGTATTCCTGCAAGAAGCGATCGAAGCCGATCAGACGCTCCGACACGTCGGGCACTTGGCTGAACACCTTGAGCACCACCACGGTGCCGGCGCGCTCGCTTTCGGCGAGATAGATCTTGCACATGCCGCCGCTGCCCACCAATCGGATACACCGATGACCGCGGATCGTGATCGTCCCGAACTGGTAGCGCTTGTCGTAGTCCGGCTGCGCGCGGCTCATGGCCAGGGTTTGTCGGTGCTCGTTGGCGGCATTGGCGAGCACCGGCAATAGCCGCTCGCGGTCGATTTTCCTGCCGTACAGCACGTGCAGCCCGGGAATCTGGCGGACGGGCGGCGGCGTTTCTTGCAGCAATACCAAGACGACGGGCGCGAACTCGGGTCTTGCGAGAAATTCGGTCACCAGCTGCTCGGCACCGAGGCTTGGCGGTGCGGCGACGACGATCGCCGCGTCGAACCCGGCGGCGGCGAATTGCGCGTCCAGCGGCGGGTCCTCGCCCAAGCAATGTTCCACGATGCGCGCGTCCGGCCACTGCACCTCGATGTGAAGTTTCAACAGCCGCCGATAATCCGGTCGCTCCGCGATCACCAACAGACGCAGGGACAACGCGACCTCGGGTGTTAGAGAACTCGGACGGATTTCAACGTGCGGCCGCTGCCGTCGCGTCGCAGCTGTTTCGCTTCGTCGGACCGTTCTCCCTGCAAGCGCTGCAGATATTCGGGGGTGACATCGCCCGTCACGTATTCCCCCGAGAAACACGACGTATCGAAATCGACGATTTTCGCGTGATCGTGGCGGACGGCATGTTCCAGATCTTCGAGATCCTGATAGATCAACCAATCGGCGCCGATGATGTCGCGGACTTCTTCATCCGTGTGACCCGCCGCGACCAGTTCGAGGGTGTCCGGCATGTCGATGCCGTACACATTCGGATAACGCACGGGGGGAGCGGCCGATGCAAAATACACTTTCTTGGCGCCCGCCTCGCGCGCCATGTCGATGATCTGCGCCGAAGTGGTGCCGCGCACGATCGAATCGTCGACCAGCAGCACCGTCTTGCCGCGAAACTCGAGGTCGATGGCGTTTAATTTACTGCGCACGGACTTCGAGCGCTGTTCCTGGCCCGGCATGATGAAGGTACGGCCGATGTAGCGATTCTTGATGAACCCTTCGCGATATTTGACGCCGAGCAGCTGCGCGACCTGCACTGCGGCGGTACGGCTGGTATCCGGTATCGGAATCACGACGTCGATGTCGTGGTCCGGCCGCTCGCGTTTGATCTTCTCGGCGAGCCGCTCGCCCATGCGCAGGCGCGCTTTGTAGACGGAAATATTGTCGATGATCGAGTCCGGGCGCGCGAAATACACATACTCGAAGATGCACGGCGTATGGCGCACCATGGCCACGCATTGCTGCGCATAGAAACGTCCCAGCTCGTCGATGAAAACCGCTTCACCCGGCGCGACGTCGCGCACCAGGTTGAAACCCAGCATGTCGAGCGCGACGCTTTCCGATGCCAGCATCCATTCGGTGCCCTTGTGCGTGTCGCGACTGCCGATCACGAGGGGACGAATACCGTTCGGATCGCGAAAGCCGACGATACCGTGTCCGATCACCATGGCGATGACGGCATAGCCACCGCGGCAGCGCCGGTAGACCGCATTGGCGGCCGCGAACACATCGGCCGGCGTAACCCGCGGAGTCCCCACCCGCTCGAGCTCGGATGCCAGGACGTTGAGCAGCACTTCCGAATCGGAACCGGTGTTGAGGTGACGGCGGTCTTCACGCACCAACACCTCGGTCAATTCGCGCGCATTCGTCAAATTTCCGTTGTGACCGAGACAGATGCCGTAGGGGGAGTTCACATAGAACGGCTGCGCATCGTGCGCGCTTTCGGCGCCGGCCGTGGGATACCGAACATGGCCGATCCCGATGTTACCTTTGAGCTTGAGCATGTGCTTCTGCTGAAACACATCGCGCACCAGGCCGGAGTCCTTGCGCATGAAGAGCTCGCCGTTTTCCGCCGTCATGATGCCCGCCGCATCCTGACCGCGATGCTGCAAGACGGTGAGCGCGTCGTAGATCCGCTGATTGACGGCACTCGTTCCGACCATTCCGACGATTCCACACATGCTGCCTCCGGTAATTGGCTATCGGGTTCGAACCTTGACTCCGGTCAGCCGCTCGAGCTTGGCCCAGGGTTCGCCGCGCTCGCCGACCATCGCCCGCAGCCAATCGCCCGCGGTCTCACCGTAGGGAACCAACATCGACTGGCTCCACCACGCTTCACGATTCAAATGCAGCAACTCGGCGCCGATGACGAGAAGCCCGACTAGCACCATGCCGCGCACGATGCCGAACAACAATCCGATCACTCGATCGAGCGGGCCGAGTCCCACGCTGCGCGTCAAGTAGCTCAGCAGCATGCCGACCAGCCAACCGAGCAGCAGCACCAGCACTAAAACCACCAAACGGCCGACCCAGGGCGCCACACTGGGATTCGCCAGCAGCCCGCCCAGATGCGGCTCCACGCGGGGACCGAAGCGCCAAGCCGCCCAAATGGCGGTAACCCAGAAACACAGCGAGACGGCTTCGCGAACGAACCCGCGCAGCAATCCAATCATCGTCGAGCCCAGGAGAACCAACAAAATGACGACGTCGACTCCGGTCATACGCTCATTCTACCGGAGCGCGCTGCGCTCAGGGCGCAATGATGCTGGCGGGGTGGCCTTGCTTGCGCAAACGCAACATCACCTTATCGGTACTGGCGCGGTCGGCCAAAGGCCCCACGCGGACCCGATAACGAACGAGCCGGCCCTTGCCGATGGCCGAGACGTATGCGGCGAAGCCTTGGTCCTTCAAGCGATGCGCGAATTTCTTCGCATTCTCGCCGCTCGCGAAACTGCCGAGCTGTATCGCCCAATTACGGTGCATCGCGTCGGTCGGTGCGGCGTTATCGATGGGCAGC
>CAZZXZ010000114.1:0-11367 GCA_964658135.1 uncultured Acetobacteraceae bacterium
CGTGGACAACCGTGGTGGTCGGGTCGGCTTGCGCGCTGGGCATTGGCACTCCTCGGCGGTGGCTTGGGTCCGCTTTGGCCATGGCGCGTTGATAGGCCGGACGTGCCGCGATGCGCTGCAGGTAGGCGCGGATGTTGGGATACGGGGTCAGGTCGCGGGGCATGAACTCGCGCATAGTGCTCAATGGAAACAGCGTCAGGATGTCGGCCGCCGTGAAGGCGTCTCCCGCGAGATAAGGCGTTTCGCCCAGGCGGCTCTCGAGCATGGCGAAGGCGCGATGGCTGCGGTCGGCGAGCGCGCTCACCGAGCCTGAGGGCGCGTTCCCGCCGACCATGCGGATGACGAGGTCGATCATGGCGCTCGGCATCAGCGAGCCGTTCGCAAAATGAAACCAGAAAAGATAGTCGGCAAAGTGCGGATCGTCGGCGCCCAGCGCCAGCCTGCCGTTGCCGTGTTTGGCGATGATGTACTCGATGATGGCACCCGATTCGCCGAGCACCAGCTCGCCGTCGGTAATCACCGGTGCCGTGCCGAACGGATGCAGCGCGCGATATTCCGGCGGCGCGAGGCGCGTGACGGGATCACGCTCGTAGCGGATCAGCTGGTACGGAATGGCGAGTTCTTCGCACAGCCAGACGATGCGGTCGGATTGTGAAATCCCGAGATGATGAACGACGAGCATGGAACACCCTGGAGTGAGATCGATGCCCGACAGCCTACCACCCGCGCATGTCGCGCGGCATCAGCTCAGTTCCTCCTCGGCGTCGTCCTTTTGGTGGTTGGCCGAACGCGTGTTTTTGAAATCATCCGGTTGCAGACGGTAGCGCGCCAGCAACTTGTAAAAATCCGTGCGGTTGCGTTTGGCAAGCCGGGCCGATTGGCTGACGTTACCGGCGGTCGTCTCCAAATTGTTTTTGAGGTAAGCCAGGGCGAACTCATCGCGCGCCTCATGGTAGGTCGGCACCGATTTCGCATCTTGCCCGAGCGAACGTTGCACGAATTCCTTGGTCATGATCTTGCCGTGCGAGAGCGCTACGTTCTGCTTCACCAAATCGAACAGCTGGCGGACGTTGCCAGGCCAGTCGGTGGTTGCCAGTAGTTCGATGGCTTCGGGCGAATAGATTTTTTTACCGCCGGTTTTTTCGGTGGCTTGTTCCAAAAAATGCGATACCAGCAACGGAATGTCTTCCCGCCGGCGACCGAGCGGAGGAATCTCGATGGGCAGGATGTTGATGAGGTAGTAAAGGTCCTGCCGAAACTCGCCGCCTTCCATGAGTTTTTTTAGATCGCGGGATGTGGTGCAGATCAAGCGCACGTCGGGCGCTTTGCCGAGCGCCGATACCAACTCCGCCTGCAGGCGCGCGGGCAGCTCGCCGATCTCGTCGAGCATCAGGGTTCCGCCGCGGGCCGCTGCCAGCGATCCGCTCAAGTCGGCATCCACACCTGCCGCCGGACCCACACTGGAAATCGCTACGAACGGTTTTTCCCGGCGTGAGCTGGCGGCGTGGATGGCACGCGCCAGCAGCTCTTTTCCCGTGCCGTTCTCGCCCGTCAGCAGGACCGCGGTTTCCCCACCGGCGGCCCGATTGGCAAGCGCAAGCCTATCCTCCATGAGTTGGCTGCGCGAAACGATCTGCGCGCGCCAGTCGCCTTCGACCTTGGTGAAGGTCGAGGTGGCCACCGCGCGTTCGACCTGCCCCAACAGCTCGGACTTCTCGACCGGCTTGACCAGAAATCCGAAGGCACCGCACTGCGTGGCACGTACCGCATCCGCGATGGTGCCGTGCGACGTGAGAATGATGACGGTGAGCGCCGGCCAGCGGCTCTTCAGTTCCTTCAACAAGGCGAGCCCGTCCATCGGCGCCAAGTGCAGGTCGCTGACGACGAGATTGGGTCGAGCCCGGACACAGGCATCGAGCGCGGCCTGGGCGTTCTCCGCGAATTCGACCGCGTAACCCGCCATGCTGAGGCGCGTGTTCAAGAAGCGGCGCGACTCTGCGTCGTTGTCCACCACCAAAATACGAGCCTTACGCTCGGCAGGGGCTGGTTGGGAATCTTTGCGCGTCGCCGGGGCGCTGACCTTACCGATGATTCCGAATCCCAGCGACGCTGTGACCGGAGGCGATTTATCCTTCATCGAACGGCTCCACTGACACCACGAATTCCCTGTGCTCAGCATATCGACAAGCGCGTTTCACAAATGAGCGCGCAGCCACAAAACGCCGCGATCGCATGGCGGTGGTCGGCGCTTTTCGTGCCGGCCTTACATAATCCACATAATCCGCCGCGCTGACCGACGGTCGTTTCGGAGGGCGCGACACCAGCAACGCGTCGGATACGCCTTACATCTTGTCACTGGCTCACGGTCTTGTTTCGGCGTTGCCTCGAGGCCACAGTTTGTGATCGAAACGATCGTATCGATCTATCATCTCAAAAAGGAAGGCTCACATGGGACGCGGAATACTGCTTTGGATGTTGGGCGTGCCGTTGCCGATCATTTTGCTGCTCGCTATGTGTTCGCATCACTAGACGAGACAGCCATGCCAACAAGTTTCGATAGCGTGAAACCTCAATCGGCCGTCTCGTGGGGTGCCATCATTGCCGGCGCCGTGGTTGCCGTTGCGATCTCTTTGGTATTGGTCGCATTAGGGTCGGGTTTGGGGCTGGCCTCCGTGTCGCCGTGGGCGGACCAGGGGGTGAAGGCGACGACGTTCACGGTAGAGGCCGTGATTTGGCTCATCGTCATGCAGTGGGTTTCGGCTGTTTTCGGCGGCTACATCGTCGGCAGGCTGCGCACTCGGTGGAGCGCCACGCATGTTCACGAGATATTCTTCCGTGATACGGCGCACGGATTCGTCGTTTGGGCGCTCGCGACGGTGGTGGTTGCAATTGTATTCGCATCGTCGCTCGGGTCCGGTATCAGCGGCGGAGTGAAAGCCGCTGCGGCGGGACCGCAGGGCGCTACGCTGGCCTATGCAGTCGACAAACTGTTCCGACCCGTCGCGACACCGACACCGACACCGGTTCCGACGGATGCCGTCGCGACGGTTGATTCTGGCGCCGATGCGCGGATGGAAGCCTCGCGCATCGTGCTCGCTTCGGCCGGCTCGGCAACCCTGTCGGCGGCCGACCGTATTTATCTGGTCGGGTTAGTGCAAGCGCGCACGGGCATCAGCAATTCGGATGCTCAGCAACGCGTCGATGAGCTGATGAGCGGCGAGAAGCAGGCCGCGGCCAAGGTCAAGGCGGAGGCCGATAAGGCGCGCAAGGGTACGGCCGAATTGAGCATCTACACGGCGCTCGCCATGCTGATCGGCGCCTTCATCGCGAGCGTGTCGGCAGCGCTCGGTGGGCGCCTCAGAGACGAGTCGGAAATTAAATAGGGATTTCATGCGGCCTGATCGACCGTCCCAGCGAGGGCCGCTTGAAGCGATCGCCCGCGCAGGGTTTCCAGCTGGGCATGCGAAATCGTCTCCCGTCCCAATCCATGGTCACTTCGTCCCATGTTTCGCCGTTCCACGGCGCCTTGGGGGATGCGGCGCCCTCGTAATGTTCGATCCAAACGATGTTCCGCGCGTCGGTGACCACGCCGGCATCCATAAGACCCCACGCAATATCGGTCGCCAGTTCGTGAACGCAGTTGGTGATGCTGATGCCGACATTGGTGTTCAATTCGGTCAGCATGACGGTGACGCGGTCGAAACACTCGTATATGTCGACGCCACAGACTCCCGTCGCGCCGGTCCTCGAACGATAGGTATGTTTTAGCATTCGCTACTCCGTGAATACACGAATGTTTTAGCAGAATGTCCGGGTAAAAATCAAAGACCCGGGCGATCAGCGAGGCGCGGCAGATTTCATGATGAGCCGGGCCAACGCAGGATAGTCGCCGTCGAAGTGGTGGCCGCCTTTGAGTTTGACGATGGTTACCTTGTGCGGATCGAGTTTGGGGCAGAGCGTGTCCGTCTCGTCCGCGCCATATATGCAGAGCACGGGAATGCCAGCGATCTTGTCCACCTCGGGCAGCGTCGCCGGTCCCGAGTTGTCGTCCGACACCCAGTTGGTCATATGAAATTCGAACAGCGCGTGCTCGGACATGCCCATGACGGCGGCCAACGCGACATGCGAACGGATGCCGGCACTCAGCAGGTTGACCGCGAACGGCAGCACATCCGCACCCTGGGAATAGCCGATCAACAAAACATGTCGCTTACCGAGCTTCGGCAGATAGTAGCCGATCATCCGCTCCAGATCTGCCGCGAGACCGGCGGGTGTTCGGGCGCTCCAAAAATATCGCAAGGAATCCAATCCGATGACCGGGATACCGGTCATCGCGAGTGCGCCGGCGACGTCCTTATCGAGCCCGGCCCAGCCACCGTCGCCGGACAATACGATGGCGAACGTGTCGGATGCGGGGGTTCCCGGCTGCGCGGGTACCGCAACGAGCGGCAGGTCGCCGAGCACGGCCGGCACCGCTGCCGTCAACGGCGCCGGATTGCGTTCCATGAGCGCAGCGACGGCCGCGGTGTATGCGGTGTATTGAGCCGCAGCGTCCGGTAGCGCGATGAATGCCGAGCCGGGAACTTTGCCGACGAAGCCTCGCACGGCCGCACCGTCGCAGGCGAGCCCACTCGCTCGCTGCACCACCGTCCACGAGTTTCCGGGCACGGTGGTCGGCAGAAAGTCGACGCCTCGACCGTCGGGGCGGGGGGCGGACGCGAGTCCGGACCCCGTGCACAGCGGCTTGTTCAACTCGAAGTTCGGGCAAAAATCCAAACTGACCGCACCGGCGAACGTGTGAGTGGGTGCCTGCACCAGGGTGGCATAGGCCAACGTGGCGCCCGCGGCATATCCCGCGAGTATCGGCTCGAGGTAGCCGGGCAGCCGGAAATACGCCTGCACGAAACGACTCAAGTTTTCCAAGTCGCCGTCGGGGTATACACATTGGCCGCCGTCGGCCGCGAGAGCGGTGTTGAAGCGGGTCACGTCGATGCCTGCAACCAGCGCACCTTGCGCGGCCAGCCGCTCGGCGAGCACGCTCATGTCACGAGTCCAGCCGCCCGCACCGGAGAGGAACACGACAAACCCCCGCGGCGTCGAGTGCGGTACGTAGACCCAGACTTTGTCGAATCGCCCATGACTCAACACCTGTTCCGCCACGGGCGTCCAGACGGGCGTTCGCAGGGACCGGGTCGCGGCTTCACGGTTTGTAGAACCGCCGATGAAGAGCGCAACGACGCCGAACGCCGCCGCCACGACTCCGCGGGCGTATCTCAAGGATGACTCGAGTTGGGATACGCATCGATTTCATCCAGCATCTCCGGACCTCCCAGAGCCTGCATCTGACCGAGTATCCACTCACGTCGCTGCTGCACGTAGCGGGACGGCGCCGCGGCTGAAAAGCGCTGCGGATTCGGCAAAACGGCGGCCAACACCGCCGCGTCGTTGCGCGACAGATGTGCAGCGTTCTTGTGAAAGAAATGCTGTGCGGCGGCTTCGGCGCCGTAGGTGCCGGTACCGAATTCGGCGATGTTGAGATAGATCTCTAGGATCCGGCGTTTCGGCCAGCAGCGCTCGATCAGCACGGTGAAATATGCCTCCAAGGCCTTGCGAAAATAGCTGCGTCCCGACCAAAGAAAGAGGTTCTTCGCCACCTGTTGACTGATGGTGCTGGCGCCACGCACGTGATGACTGTGTTGATTGAGGGCGTAGGCTCGCTCGATGGCAGCGACGTCGAAGCCCGAGTGTTCGGGGAATTTCTGGTCCTCGGAGGCCACCACGGCCAGCGGCAGATTGGGCGAGATCTGCGTCAAATTCACCCAGGCATGGCGAAACACGTACGGCTCGTGAGCGTTCCAGGCGGCCACCCGTGCCTCGGCCATGAAGGCGCTGTAGGGCGGGTCGGCCCAGCGAAACACCAGCACCAATCCCACCGACAGCAGCACGGCCAGCATGAGCGCCCCCAAAGTCGCCCACGCGAACCGGCGTACCCAGGAGCGCTGTCTCGCCATGGCGGTCGACCCTGTGCCGCCGTCAGGCGATGATGCTGACTTTCTTCATGATGACGGCCTCGACGGGGACGTCGTCCATGCCTTTACGCCGGCCGGTGTCGACGGCCGCGATCTTGTCGACCACATCCATCCCCTCGGTGACCCGCGCGAACACGGCATAACCAAAGTTGCCCCGACTATGATCCAGAAACTCGTTGTCCTTCAAGTTGACGAAGAACTGCGAGGTGGCGCTGTTGACGTCGTTGGTGCGCGCCATCGACAGGGTGCCGCGATCGTTCTTCAAACCGTTGTCGGCTTCGTTCTTGATGGCCGGTTTGGTTTTCTTTTGAGTCATGTCTTCCGTGAAGCCGCCGCCTTGGATCACGAAACCCGGCACGATGCGGTGAAAAATCGTGCCGTCGAAAAAGCCATCTTCGATATAAGCTTGAAAATTCGCCACCGATATCGGCGCTTCTTTCGCGAAGAACTCTATTTTGAAATCGCCCAGGGTGGTTTCGAAGAGAATCATGAGTGTTCCTAAGTTGATGAATGAACGGTGGCCAGCGTGACCCGGGGTTTGCCCGAGTAATCCAGATGCAGGCGGATGGACTCGAAGCCCCGGCTCTCGAGCAGACGCGCCACGTCGTGGCCTTGTGTGCTGCCATGCTCCAGCAGCAGCCAGCCGCGTGGCTGTAGATGGGCGGCCGCGGCGCCGACGATCTCGGTCAGCGCTTCGAGACCGGACGGGCCCGGAGTCAAGGCGAGCAGGGGTTCGGCGCGCAGCGCCTCGAGCGCCGAATCGTGGGCTGCAATATAAGGGGGATTGGCGACGATCAGGTCGAAGCGCTCGCCGGGCAGCGCATCGAACCAGGAGCCCAGCCGCCATTCGATATGGGTGAGTCCCAGCGTTCGTGCATTGCGCCGCGCGACCGCCAATGCGCCGGCCGACACGTCCACGCCGACGATCCGGGCGCCGGGCCGCTCCGCGGCAATGGCGAGCGCGATGGCGCCGCTGCCCGTCCCCAAGTCCACGACCGATGACGACGAGCCCGCGGGCAGCAACTCGAGCGCCCGTTCCACCAAACATTCGGTGTCGGGGCGCGGCACCAGTACGTCGGCGGTGATCTCCAAGCTCAAGGACCAGAACTCCCGGCTGCCGGACAGATAGGCGATCGGTTCGCCTCGCGCCCGGCGCGCGACCAAGTGGCCGTAAGCGTCCACGTCCGCGGCGACGATGGGATCGGCGGCATGCACGATCAACCCCGAACGGGACAAGCCCGACACCTTGCACAGCAAGAGCTCGGCATCGAGGCGCGGCGATTCGCTGTGCCCGAGCAAGGTGCCGGTGGCCACCCGTAGAGACTCGGCGATGGTGAGGACGCGCATCACTCGACTTGCTGCGCCAGTTCTTCGGCTTGATGTTCTTGATTCAGCGCGCCGATGAGTTCGTCGAGACCGCCGTGCATCACATCGTCGAGTTTATACAGCGTCAGGTTGATGCGGTGGTCCGTGACGCGGCCCTGCGGAAAATTATAGGTGCGGATCCGTTCCGAGCGATCGCCGGAACCCACCTGCAGCTTGCGCGACTGCGCTTGCTGGCTCTGTTGTTTTTCGCGTTCGCTCGCGAGCAGTCGCGCCTTCAACAACGACATGGCCCGCGAGCGATTCTTGTGCTGCGAGCGTTCGTCCTGACATTCCACGACCACGCCGGTGGGAAGATGCGTGATACGGATCGCGGAATCCGTCTTGTTGACGTGTTGACCGCCGGCGCCGGAGGATCGGAACGTATCGACGCGCAGATCCGCAGGGTTGATGTCGATGCTTTCGACTTCCTCCAATTCGGGCAGTATGGCGACGGTGCAGGCCGAGGTATGAATGCGGCCCTGGGCTTCGGTCGCCGGAACCCGTTGTACGCGGTGGGTTCCGGACTCGAATTTGAGCAGCGAAAACGCACCGCGACCGATGATGCGGCTGATGATTTCCTTGTAGCCGCCATGCTCGCCGGCGCTCTCGCTCAATATTTCCACCTGCCAGTGCTTGGTCTCGGCGTATCTGGCATACATGCGAAACAGATCGCCCGCGAACAGGGCAGCCTCGTCGCCGCCGGTGCCGGCGCGAACCTCAAGGAAGATGTTGTTATCGTCGTGCGGGTCCTTGGGCACGAGCAGACCTTGGAGCGCCCGCTCTTCGGCCGCCACCCGCGCGTTGAGTTCGCCGAGTTCCTCGTCCATTGCGAGCTCGATGGCGGTCGCGACATCACCCTCGAGCGCCACATAGCCTCGATAGCGATCGACCAACGTCCCCAATTTGGCGTATTCCATCGACAACTCGCGGAACTGATTCTGGCGCGAAATCACGTCCGGATCGGAGAGCAGCCGACTGATTTCCTCGAACCGCTCGTCGAGCCGTTCGAGTTTGCGCCTAATGGAGTCTTTCATGGCCGCGGATTATAGCGGCCTTGCGCCCTATTGCCGGGGCCGTTCTTTCTCGAAGGCCTGGCGCAAGGTTTGTATGGGTGCATGCAGCAATCGGTTGGTCAGCGTGTTGGCGAGAAACTCCATGACTTCGTCCGTGGGCTTGCCGGAAGCAAGCAAGCGACGGGCTTGCTCGAGAGTCTGGCTGCGGATGCCGTCCGCCTGCTGGCGCAGCGCCTGGATGGCGGGTCCGGCATCCTTGGCGCGCGATTCGACGACGAAGCGCGCAACTTCCTCTTCGATCAACAGCTTCGCACCGCCCGCCGCCACTTCGCGCGATTGCCGGTTTTCGTCCACCAATTGTTGTAGATCGTCGATGGAAAACAGGTAAATGTCTTCCAAATCGGCAACCGACGGGTCGATGTCGCGCGGCACCGCCAGATCGACCATGAAAATAGGCCGGCGCCGGCGGATCTTCAGCGCCGTCGCCGCGGCCTGTTTGCCGATGAGCGGCAGGGCGCTCGCCGTACAGCTGACGACGATATCGGCCTCCGCCAAGGCCGCCGGCAATTGGCTCAGGTCGACGGCGTAGCCGCGTACCTCGGCCGCCAGTTCGGCGGCATGGCTCAGCGTGCGATTGGCGATGACCAGGCGTTTGACGCCTGCCGTGGCGAAGTGACGGGCCGCCAGCGCGATCATCTCGCCGGCGCCAACCATCAAGACATTCTGCGCGCTCAAGTCCGAATACATGCGGCGCGCCAGTTTGACCGTGGCAGAGGCGAGCGAGACCGCGTTGGCGCCGATCTGGGTCTGCGAACGGACCCGCTTGGCGGCGGAGAACGCCGCTTGAAACAGCTTGTTGAGCGTCGGGCCGGTGCTGCCGCTTTCCTGAGCGACGCGGTAGGCGTCTTTCAATTGACCCAATATCTGCGCCTCGCCCAGCACCATCGAATCCAATCCCGAGGCGACGCTGAAGGCGTGCTCCACGGCGCGCTGTTCCTGGTGCACGTACAGACTCGACGCGAGATCCAAATTATTGCCGTGATGCCGCTCCAGCCATTGCGATAACTCGGCGCCGCTCGCCGAGCCGGCCCAATAGACCTCGGTCCGGTTACAGGTCGATAGGATCACCACCTCGGCGATACCGTTTTCCTGGCGCAGCGTGCGTAGCGCCGCCAACAACCGATCGTTGTTGAAGGCGAGTTTCTCACGCAGCGCGACCGGCGCCGTTTTGTGATTGATCCCCAGAATATTGAATGCCATTGCCTTAAAGATCTCTCGCTATACTGCGCCGGTGATGCCGCTTCCACACATCGCCGGGGCGCTCGTTGGGCTCGGTATTCCCGTCTGTACAGCCTGCGCGGACAGAGCGCCCAAACCGGGCGGAATCGAACGCCCACACGTATTTTATACCGTCACGCGCGAGATAGCGCTGTCTCGACACGAGCCACGGAGCGCTGCCAGCTGTTTGCGTCTTCAGGTCATCTGGCTGCTGGGCGCGTACGCGCTGCTGAGCGGCTGTATGACGACGCGGCCGAGCAGTGTAGCGCAGGCGCTCCCGTGGGCTGCGCGCCTCGCCATGCTGCAGCATGACGGGGCCTGGCAACTCGACGGCCGCGCCGCCGTGGCGTTGGACAAGCAGGGTTGGCAGGCAACCTTGAACTGGCGTCAAACGGACACGTCCAGCGATGTACGATTGGCCGGACCCTTCGGCGTGGGTGCGTTGGAAGTGCAGTTGACCCCCGCTGGATTGGCGCTGAACGGTGCACCGCCGAGCGCTGCCGTGGCCGCACAGCTGCAGGAGAAAGTCGGCTTCGCGCTGCCGCTGGAGCACTTGCGCTACTGGCTGTTGGGGGTGCCCGATCCGGGCTCGCCCGGCGAAACGCAGCGCAACGCGCAGGACCGTTTGGCGCAGTTGTCGCAGGCCGGCTGGACGGTGACTTACGACCGCTACATGAGCGTGGACGGCGACCTGCTTCCCGCGCATCTGGTGTTGACCCGCGAAGCCGTGCGCGTGCGTATCGTCGTCGACCGGTGGGAGGGCGTGCGATGACGCCGGCCTGGCCCGCGCCGGCGAAGCTCAATTTGTTTTTGCATATTCTCGGTCGGCGACCGGACGGCTATCACGAGCTGCAAACGTGCTTTCAGTTCGTCGATTTGTGCGACGACATCGATCTCGCAGTGCGGTCCGACGGCGTGATCCGGCGCATACGCGGGGCGTCCGGCGTCGCGGCGGAGGCCGACCTGTGCGTGCGCGCCGCACGCGCGCTACAGAAGGCATCCGGCACGTCGCTCGGCGTGGATATCGAGGTACTCAAACGCATTCCGATGGGTGCTGGCTTGGGCGGCGGGAGCTCCGATGCGGCGACCTGCCTGGTGGCTCTCAATGTTTTGTGGCGTCTGCACTGGCCGGTGGAAAAACTGGCGGCCCTGGGGTTGAGTTTGGGCGCGGACGTACCCGTTTTCGTCCATGGACGGGCCGCATGGGCGGAGGGAGTGGGTGAGAAACTCACTTTTCTCACCGCGCCGCTGGCGCCTCCCGAAGCTAACTACCTGATAATCAAGCCGAATGCGTTCGTAAGTACGGCCGAGATATTCCAAGACCCTGAATTGACAAGAAATTCCCCGCCCATCACAATTGCCGGCTTCCTGGCCTCGGGCGGCGGCAACGATTGCGTGGGCGTGGTGCGCCGGAAATTCCCTGAGGTCGCTTGGGCGCTCGATTGGTTGTCGTCGTTCGGCAGCGCGCGTTTGACCGGCACGGGAGCCTGCGTGTTTGCGGCCATCGAGAGCCTGCCGCGCGGTCGCGATTTGGTGAGTGGATTACCGTCCGCGACGGAGGCGTTTTTGGTGCGTGGGTTGAACGCATCACCCTTGCTCGCAAGGTTGACGGCTGAAAGTCTGGGTTAATTGGGGTGTCGCCAAGTGGTAAGGCAGCGGGTTTTGATCCCGCCATTCGGAGG
>CAZZXZ010000115.1:0-11327 GCA_964658135.1 uncultured Acetobacteraceae bacterium
CGGCTATTGCAGCTCACACGATCTGCAGCCCAACCCTAAATTCGTGTCGGTGCAGCTGCCGCCGGAACTTGCCGTGACGGCCGACTACGGCATGAGCGTGATCGGTCGCGGCGCTCGTGCGCGCGAAGCCGCCTTGCGCTTCGCCTTGTTCGTCATGACTCCTGAAGCGCAACACCTGATCGGTTTATACGGGTTCGAGACCGTGACGGAAACGCGCAGCGAAAAGTAATTTCACCGCGGTCCGCGTAGCCGTCGAGCGGGCCGCGCTTAGATCGTCAGCCGTGCGGCACGAAGAATTCGCTATACCCCACGATTCGGTCGCCATCGAACTGAAGCAGATCGACGAGTTCGGTGGGCACGCTGATGCCGGTGATCTTCGAGTGAATATTCGCACGCCAATGCGCCGTTGCCCGATTGCCCTCGAAGACGAAGGTCAGCAATTCATAATGGGTGACCCGAAACACCTTCACCAGCATCGATAGCCAGGGGCGCAAAGCCGTCAGGTCGCGCGCCGCGATCGCTATCGGCTTGTCGGCACTCGCACCCGCGATCCGAAAGTCACCGTGCTCGGCGAACAGCCGGCACATCGCTGCGAGATCGCCGGCCACGCGCGCGGAGTGCAGCTCTCGAACGATACGTTCCGCGACGCCGCGCTCTATCATGAGAATCACATCCTTGAGGTCACGTGTTCATGATCCTATCACGCAAGCCCGGCGGGGACGGTCATGCCAGAGCGGCGCGGATGTCCTGGCCGATGCGCTGAAACGCCGCATGAGCATAGGGAATCACGCCCGCCAACCCGTAGAACAGGTGAATCATGCCGGGATGGCATTGGTGCCGCGCGGCCGATCCTGTCGCGGTCAAACGTTCCACATACCGCGCGCCGTCGTCGCGTACGAGGTCGTACTCGGCCGTATGCACGATGGTAGGCGGCATTCCGTTCACGGGGACGGCGTACAGCGGCGATACCCGCGGATCGACCGGGTCGATACCGGCGGGCAGGTAATGCGCCAAGTCGTGAGCGAGGGTGGCTTGATCCACCAGATGATGGCTGCCGCCTTCTCGCGGCGACGCCGTCTTGGCGTAATCCAGTATGGGACAGAGCAACAGCTGCAAGGCGACGCTGCGATCGTCGGCGCGTGCGAGGGCGTGACACGTCGCTGCGGCCAGTGTCGCACCGGCGGAATCGCCGCACAGACCCAGGCGATGGCGATCGATGCCAAAAGCCTGCGCGTGGCTCGTGACGTGGCGCACGGCGGCCAGGGCATCGTCGAGCGCGGCGGGGAAGGGGTGTTCGGGCGCCAGACGATAATCCACCGCAACCACCCGGCAACCCCCCGCATTCGCGAGCGCGCGCGCGATGGAGTCATGGGTGTCGATCGAGCCGGCCACCAGACCACCGCCATGAAAATAAATCAGTCCCGGCAACAGCACGTGTGCCGGCGGGGGCGACTCCGGTGCCATGGCGCCATCGAGCGGTGTGTAGACGCGCACCCTGAGCGCGCACGCGGGCCCGGGCAGCATTCGATCGTCCGTCCGCCCGACCGTCGGCGCGGGACCGCCGAGTTTCATGAGGTCCGCCAGACCAGCGCGACGCTGCGCGATGCTGGCATCCGCCATGCTGGCACGCCCGCCGACCGCGAGTATCGAGAGAAGACGTTGTACGTGCGGGTCGAGCGACATCGAACGCCGCCTGCAACGCGCTAGAGTGAGAGCGCTCGGCGCGGGGCCGCAGGCCACTGCGCGACGTCGAGGCCATGGACGGCGAACAACGCGACGGTGAGTCGGTCGATACCGAACGCCACGCAACTGGTATGCGCAAACTCCCCGTGTTCGTCGCGAATCTCCCACACGCTGCCGAAATGCTCGCGGTGGTAATTGAAGCTCATGCACGCGGTCGGTGCCGCGCCGGGCTGGAACGGAATCAGCAGTTCGAATTTGAGCGCCTGTTGGCGCTGGCTCACCGCTAAAATTTGACCCACCCTGCCGAAGAAAGGATCGTTCGCAACGTCGATGGAAAAAGGCAGCCCGAGGGCGGTCGCAATGGTCGGTGCTCTCGCCATCCAACGCTCACGAAATTCGACGATGGCCGCGGGCGAGCCGATGTAGACGAACTCGCGCATGCGAAACGACTGCAAGCGGTCGAGTTTCTGCGACGGCTCGTTGCGGAAAACGTCCGCTTCGATGTCGAATTGCCAACCGGCGGAAGGTAACTGACCGCGCGCGGCCGCGAGGGGATACACGGGATAGCACGCCGCCGGCGACAACACGAGATCCGAGGGCGCGAGCGAGGCGGTCCAATCACGCGCTGCGCTGCCGCCGTCGACGGCAGCTCGAATCGACGCTTCGGAACCGTGCAACACGCACACGCAGCCGAGCAGATTGGGAAAACTTTTCAGATAGCCCGATTTCTCGAGTTGGCGACGGCTCATCACCGGCGGAAAGTGCAGAACCTCCGCGTGCGGTTCGCGCAGACTCGATATGTAGTTCTCGAGCCGCTCGAGCACCGTGAGGTAGCGCGCGGTGCGGGCGTAGATGCCATCCACCCCCATGGGTTGGAATAGCGCGGCGACCAGCGGGTCCAACGCGTCAGCCGCTCAAAGAAGAGGGTAGCGGCGTCATCAAGGAAGGCGTTGCCAAATTGGCGAGAATGCGATCGTTGTTGATCATGAGCGGGGCGGACAAAATGTCACGTAGATGGCGACCGATGCTGAACTCCGTGTCGTTGCGATAGCCCGACAAGCCACAGACCCGCATCGCGCTCAAGACCGTCGCTACGGCCAGTTCCGACGTTTGCACCTTGGTCAGCGTGATCATCGACTGAAATTCCAAGGCAGCGAGCGACTTCTCATCCGCCAGGCAGGCTTCATACGCATCCCGCGCCGAATTCAACACGCCGCGCAGCGTGCGCAGCGTCGAGACCACTTCGGTAAAGTGGGACGCGCCGGGGGGCACCTGGCCATTCGAGCGGCGCATGGCCTGGCGGATGAACAGCTGTGCCTTGGCGGCTGCGGCGGCGGCGATGCCGGACCACACCGCACCCCACAACAAGTGCGCGTAGGGGACCATGGTCTGCGCGAGAATCGTCTCGTACGGTTCGCCCAGAATCTGTTCGGCGTTCGCCTCGACGCGTAACATGAAGCCTTCGCTGTGAGTGCCGCGCATCCCGAGCGTGTCCCACAGATGTAGTTTCTCGAGGGTATAGTCGCTTTTGAACAGCACCACCAAGACCTGGTCCGAGGCGGCCGCATCGGCCGAGCGGCGCGCCGTGGTCACTATACCGTCCGCTTCCACGGCATAGGAGATCACCGTCGCCTTGCGCTCTAGGGTGATGCGATCTCCCCGATATTCGATGGCCGCGTCGCTGGAGCGGACATTCCCGCCCCCTTGTCCCTCGGTGCTCGAGGAGGCCATCAACAGTTGTTCGCCGGCCATACGCCGCAGCGACCGCTCGAGCACCGGATTGCCCGCGTTGTGCCGAACGAGACAGGCCATCTTTATCTGATGCATGGCGTAAATCAGCGCGGTCGAGGCGCACGCCTGACCCAACGTGTAACAAACATCCATGATCTGGGCGAGGGACGCTCCCTCGCCGTCGAAGGCAGTCGGTACCAGGCTACCCAACAGGCGTTGCCGGCGGAGTTCCGAAAATGCCTCGTGGGGAAAGCGACCTTCGTCATCAACGGCCGAGGAGTGCTGCAGGGCAACCTTCGCGACCAGACGCGCGCGGGCTGAAAAATCATCCACTCGGGCACCGAGCGCAAGCACGTTCCGTGTTGCTCTCACCGGGTCTACTTCCGTGTTCATAATCCTCCTAGAAGCGCCCTGCTTAATTTCTGCAGGGGCGTATTTTTTTTCTCGAAAGAAAGTGTAGCCGAACGGCGACAAATGTAGTGTAATTCTTACGACAATTGCAAATTTCTGCTAAAAAAATGGGATGCATGGAAAGCAAATGCGAAATGTGACGGCGGTCAGTGCCGAGATCACCGGCAGGCTGATTCGGTTGGTGCATCAAGCACTCGACTCGGCGGGCGTCATTCCGGGCTATTTGCCGACCGATCGGCAACTCGGCGAATTAGGATTGAGCTCGCTCAAAATGGTCAATTTGATGCTCGCGGTGGAGATGGAATTCGACATCATGATTCCGGCAACCGATATCACGCCGGATAACTTTTTCAGCGTCGAATCGATCGCTCGCTTGGTGGCGAAAACGCTGCCCATGGAGTTGCCGGTGGAACCACCCGTGGAGCCACTCATGAAGCCACTCATGGCGCCATCCATGGAGCTGCCCGTGGCGCTGTTGGCCGGTTCAGCAGCCGTTTAGAACGGCGACCAATTCGTCGACGTCGCGCGCGCTGGTTTCCCCGTGGGTCGCACAGATGCGGACCACGTCGCGGCCTTCGAAGCGGGTGGGCGCCACCCACGCGCGACCCGAGCCGACCACCCGACCCACCAATGCGCGCACATCGCCGAGTGCCGCCGGAGGGAGCACATCGAGCACGGCCAAGCCCGACTCGTTCACGATCGACCAACCGGCCGCGAGCAGGCCCTCTTTGACGCGCTCGATGACGTCGACTGCACGCTCGACGTGACGTCCCAATCCCTCCCAACCCGCCACCGACAACGCCAAAAAAAGCCGCAGACCGAGGAAGCGCCGTGACCATTGCACCGTGTTCAGATAGGGGTCGAGGCCGGCGAGGCTGGAGGGCATGAAGTTGGTCGAGCAATGGAAAACCTGCGACAGCATGGCGGGCTGCCGGGCTAGAAACATCGCGCAGCCCATGGTCGTTGCCAGCCATTTGTGGGCATCGATGGTAATGGAGTCGGCGCGTTCGATGCCCGCCAGCAAACCCCGCAGACGCGCCGAGGCGAGGGCGGCACCGCCCCAGGCCGCATCGACGTGATACCAGAGCTGCTCGGACCCCGCAAGGTCGGCACAGGCCGCCAACGGGTCGATCATACCGGCCCCGGTGGTGCCGGCCGTCGCCACGACCATGATGGGCACCCGTCCGTCGGCACGGTCCCGCACGATCATGCGCCGCAACGCCGCGGGGTCGAGTTGACCGCGGCCATCCGTTTCGACGAGCCGCAGAGCGTCGCGTCCCACGCCGGCTTGGTGAGCCACTTTCAACCAGGCAATATGACAGTCGCGCGACGTATAAAACGACACCGGACCGGCGAATGCGCGGGCACCCTCGGCGGCGAACCCCGGATGAGCCGCGGTGAGCGCACATAGCAGCGCCGTGTAATTTGCCTCGGATCCACCGGTCGCGAAGTGCCCGCCCGCGCTCTCGCCCAGTCCGGCGCGCTGCGCGACGGCCCGGATCACGTGATTCTCGATCTCCACCGGCACGGGCGAGGACGCCGAGCTCGCCACCTGGGGATTGAATGCGCCGGCGATACGGTCCGCGCATTGCGCCGGGAACGAGGCGGCGGGATTGAACAAACCGAAGTAGCGCGGATGGCTCATCTGTACGAGACCGGTTTGCAGACGCTCGATGCTCCACGCCAGCGTGTCCTGCAAACCGCGCGGCGCGTTGAAATCGTAGGCCTGCAGTTCGGTTCGAAAACTCGCCATGTCGATGGTCGGCGTCACGGGCCCACCTTGAATTCGTAGGGCCGAGTTTTGCAGCGACTCGGTCAGCCAGTCCTCGACGGCACGTCGCTCGATCGGTGAGGGGAACAGGCTCGGAACCGGTCCCGCCAAGGGCTCGCGCGAGGAATGGGTCATGCGGGTTGAACGGCGGCAGCCAATGCTTGATCGAGATCCGCGCGGATATCGTCGATGTGTTCGATGCCGATGCTGAGGCGAATACTGCCCGGCCCGACCCCGGCGGCGAGCTGTTCGGCCGGCGACATTTGTCGATGGGTGGTCGAGGCCGGATGACAGGCGAGGGATTTCGCGTCGCCCAAGTTGACCAGTCGCTTGAACAACTTCAACGCGTTGTAAAAGCGCATGCCCGCTGCCAAGCCGCCGCGAATGTCGAAGGTCAGCAGCGAGCAGGCACGCCCGCCCAGGTATTTCTGCACCAGCGGATAGTAGGGACTGTCCGTGAAGCCGGCGTACTTGACCGACTCGACCCGCGAATCCGCGCGCAAAAAGTTCGCCGCGCTGCGTGCATTCTCGACGTGGCGATCGATGCGCAGAGCCACCGTTTCGATACCTTGCAGCAGCAGGAACGCATTCATCGGCGCGAGTACCGCACCCATGGTGCGCTGAAAGACGCTGCGGCAGCGGCCGATGAAGGCGGCGGCGCCGTAGTGCTCGGTATAGATCAGGCCGTGATAAGACTCATCCGGCGTGGTGAACTGCGGATAGCGATCGCCTTGGGCGGTCCAGGAAAACTGGCCGATGTCGACGACGATGCCGCCCAGGGTGGTGCCGTGGCCACCCATGAACTTGGTGAGTGAATGCACCACGATGTCCGCCCCGTATTCGCCCGGTCGCGTCAACATCGGGGTGGCGACCGTGTTGTCGACCAGCAACGGCATGCCGTGGCGGTGCGCGAGGTTTGCGAGCGCTTCCAGATCGCAAATATTACCGGCGGGATTGCCGACGGTTTCGCAGAATAGCGCGCGGGTATCCGCGTCGATCAGCGCTTCCATGTCGGCCGCGCGATCGGACTTGGCGAACTTCACCTGCACGCCGAGCCGCGGCAGGATGTGTGCGAACAAGGTATGCGTCGTGCCGTACAGTTGGGGCACCGAGACGATGTTGCGACCCAATTCCGTGACGTTCAAGGCGGCGTAATAAAGAGCCGTCTGTCCCGACGCCACGCTCAACGCACCCACGCCGCCTTCGAGTTCGGCGACCCGCTCCTCGAGAACGGTGGTGGTCGGATTGGCGATTCGCGTGTAGCGATAGCCGTCCACCTCGAGATTGAACAATGCCGCCGCATGCTCGGCGCTGTCGAAGGCATAGGCTGCCGTTTGATAGATGGGCACCGCGACCGCTTTGGTGGCGGGATCGGAATCGAAGCCGCCGTGAATGGCGATGGTTTCTCGTTTCATGGATCGCGAAAGTTGTAATTGTTACCAGAGTCTAGCGCGAACGGCTGTCGCGTTGTGCTAACGTTCGTGGCACGTGACCGCTGCCGCCAACGACAACAGCAAGTTCGCCCGTCAGGCCTGGCTCCGCGCGCTCGAGAGGACGGCGTCCATCGAGCGCCATCCCGAGGTGACATTGCCGCTGCTGGTGGATGACTGGGCGGCGCGCTCCTCGGAGGCGCCGGCCTTGGTCTCGCTCGACGGCGCGCTTTCGTACCGGAGCCTGGCCGAACGTAGCCATCGATACAGCCGTTGGGGATTGATGCAGGGACTGCAAAGCGGCGACGTCGTTGCGCTGCTGATGGGAAACCGCCCCGAGTATCTGGCCGTCTGGCTCGGCCTGACCCGGTTGGGCGTCATCGTGGCGCTCGTAAATACGCAATTGACCGGTGCGGCGCTCGCTCACTGCATTCGCAGCGTCAATCCTCAGCGACTCATCGTGGCCGCCGAACTCGGCGCGAGGATCGCCGCCATCCGCACACTCTTGCCGGCGGATCTCGGTTGCTGGGTAACAGGCCGTGAGTCGACCGATGAAGCGGTATTGCTCGATGCGCCGACATTGGAGCCCGTCCTCGATACCCTGTCCGCAGCGGCATTGACGGCGCGGGATTGCTCGTTGCCTTTGCTCGATGCGACGGCCTTGTACATCTACACCTCGGGAACCACCGGCTTGCCGAAAGCTGCCAAGGTCAGTCATTACCGGCTGATGCAATGGAGTCATTGGTTTGCCGGGCTGCTGGACCTGCAATCGAGCGACCGCCTATACAACTGTCTACCGCTGTATCACAGCGTGGGCGGGGTGGTCGCGACCGGCGCCAGCTTGGTGGGCGGCGGTGCGGTCGAGATTCGGGCCCGCTTTTCGGCGACGGACTTTTGGCGCGACGTGCGGGCCACGCGCTGTACCGTGTTTCAATATATCGGCGAGTTGTGCCGGTATCTCGTCAACACGCCGCCGCAGCCGGACGAGTCGACGCACTCGCTGCGCATTGCATGTGGCAACGGCCTGCGGACGGACGTTTGGGAGATCTTTCAGACGCGCTGCCGGATTCCGCGCATTCTCGAGTATTACGCGTCGACCGAGAGCAACTTTTCGCTCTACAACTGCGAGGGTCAGCCGGGTGCGATCGGCCGGATCCCCGCGTTTCTCGCCGCGCGTCTGCCGGTCGCGTTGGTGCGCTTCGATGTCGACAGCGGTGAGCCGTTTCGCAATGCCGCGGGCCACTGCGAAGCGTGCGGACCCGACGAAGTCGGCGAGGCGCTCGGCCGCATTCCGCCCGCGCAGCAGCGCGGTGGGCGTTTCGAAGGCTATGCCGATGACGAGGCCTCGCAGCGTAAGGTGCTGCGCGAGGTGTTCGCGGCTGGTGATGCCTGGTACCGCACCGGCGATCTGATGCGTCGCGATGCGAAGGGCTTTTACTACTTCGTCGATCGCATCGGCGACACGTATCGATGGAAAGGGGAGAACGTGTCGACGGCGGAAGTGTTGGCGATCATCCTCGCGGCGCCCGGGGTGCTCGATGGCGTCGTCTATGGCGTGCAGGTTCCCGGCACGGATGGCCGGGCGGGCATGGCGGCCCTGGTGGTCGACGCCGCATTCGCACTCGAGGACTTCCGGCAGCACGTCGCGCAACGACTGCCGAGTTATGCACGACCGGTCTTCGTGCGCCGTTTGGCCGCGTTGGAAGCCACGGGGACGTTCAAGCCGAAAAAGCAGGAGTTGATGCAATGCGGCTTCGATCTGGCTCGCACCAGCGACGAGTTGTACGTCGATGACGGCGCGGGCCGTTACTTGGCCATCGATGCCGCGCTACACGAGGCGCTGGCCGGCGGCCGGGTTCGTCTGTGAGACCGTGGCAACCCGGGTAATCCCATGTAACCGCGGTAATCCCGGCAACCCGCGTGGCTCAGCTACGCCGCTCGCTGCGCATGAACAGCTCCTTGCTCAGAACTTGTTCGAGCGCGAAGCGATCGGGCCGTTGAGTGAAGACATGATCGCCGCCTTCGAAGAGATGAATCCGGCATCGGTCACCGAGACGGGCCAACGCCGATCCGCCTTGTAATTTGAGAAGATCGATTCCCGGTTCGCCGCGCGAAAATACGAACACGATCCCGACGCCAAGCG
The DNA here is from genome assembly GCA_964658135.1 of uncultured Acetobacteraceae bacterium. Taxonomy (GTDB): domain Bacteria; phylum Pseudomonadota; class Gammaproteobacteria; order Steroidobacterales; family Steroidobacteraceae; genus Bog-1198. Next base: position 9,170 of record CAZZXZ010000115.1, read on the forward strand.
CGCCGATCGTCTCGAGATCGCGTCCCAAATCGTTCGGCAGACGAATTTTTAAACGCCTGGCAGCCTCGCGAGACCACGCGTTAAACTTTAATAAAGCGGAACGGGAAGGAATTTGAACGGCCCGCCAGACGTTCACTTCGCCGCGGGCGACCCGTCTCCATTCCGCCAACGACAGCATTTTTTTTCGCTGAGGTACCGGTCTGGCAACCAGTTCTGCTTCTTGAATGTCAGTGATGCTCCTCCCCGGTTTCCAGAAAAAATTCTGCGGATTGATCATCAAGATGCGATGCACCGCAATACCGGCGACCGCAGCTCTCAAGGCGTGGTAAGCGCCCGAGCACAAGCCGGCAAGGGTCGTGTCGCCGACTCCGTAGGTCGCTTTGAGAAATTCCAAGGCCGTGCGAATGTCGTCGATGGCCGAGTCGGGAAAGAGTTCGTCGTCGGGTTTCCCGGGCATTGTGCCGCTATCGCCGATTCCCGCGAGATCCATGCGCAGGACGACGTAACCCCGCGACCCCCACAACCTTGCCAACGACACATAGAGCCCGCTGGCGCCGATGTGGTGAGCCACTCCGGAATTGATCAAGATCACTGCACGGCGACGTCGTTCGTCGTGCGGCGGCTCGGTGACGATGCCGAACAAGCGCTCGCTCGGGCCGAATTGCACCAGGCGCTCGGTCAGCAACGGCGTGTTCGCCGTGGTATCGGGACGCAAAGTCAACACGGTGCATGCGGAGGGGCGGGCAGCTGACATCCGAGGGTCGGGCACGCGCGTCGGCGAAACGACCGTACGCTTCTGCGTGACGAGCCAATCGCGCGCGGCGGTGACCATGGCATGCGGCACGCTGGCGAATTGCGGCGCGGTAATCAACATCTCAAACAATCCGGGCAGCGCCGCATACTCGGTGGGTAAGCCCGCGGCATCGAGGGCCTGAGCCTAGGGTCGTGCGGCGGGCAGGCTGTCGCCGTCGATGACGAGCAGCCGGGTCCGCGGTACCGTCCGGGCGTCGCTCAAATCAACCTTGCCCAGCGCATCCACCGTCGCCGCCGACAGTAGAAATCCGCTGATTTCCAGCGCGGCGGTGCGTTTCGCCGGTCCGCCAGCGAGAGAATCGACCGGCGCCGACTGCGCTTGCGTGGGGAGCAGCGCGGCTAGGCGCGTGGTGCGTAGGTCCTTCAGATAACGGCGGCCGCTGACGACGGGAGCGATCAAAATCAGACCTTCCACCGTTTGATCCGAACGGGTCGCCAGCATCGCCAACAGCGCGCCCAGTCGAAAACCCAGGAGATAGATCCGTTCGACGCCGGTCTGTCTGCGCAGTTCTGCGACGGCCGCGCCCACGTCGTGCGACCATGCCTCGAGTTGGTCGGCTTCCGGGTCGATGGCCGCCGAATCTCCGGTACCCAGGTAGTCGAAGCGAAGCGTCGGTATGCCGGCCGCAGCGGCGGTCTCGGCGAAGGCTCGTACGCTGCGGTGCGAGCAAATATTCTCGTTACCGAACGGCTTGCAAATCACGAGACCGATGTTCGACGCGGTCGTGGCGTGCGAGCCGGGCCCGTGCGCTCGATGCAGCATGCCGAAGAGCTGGTGCGAACCGGATCGAAAATAGAAAGCCTGAGCAACGTTCCGATCGGACCGAACGGTTGACTCGACTGGAACGGCGCTCATGTCCCGACAACATCCCTATTGAAGCTAGAACTCTCCGCAACGCGCTTCGAGTGTACTTTGGTTGCTATAGTTGATTGCTATCATTCGAGTTTACAGTATTCGCAGGGAGCCGCCAATGTCAGTCAGATCGTCGATCGTACATGTATTCGAAGACGTCGCGCGCGAACAAAAACGGCGCCTTGCGCCGTTGGCCGATGACTTAAAATTGCTGGACTCGGGTCTCGATTCTCTCAGCCTCGCATTGATCGTCGCGCGACTCGAAGACTCGTTCAGTGTCGATCCGTTCGAATATCTGGACTCCTTTCCAGTCACCTTCGGCGATTTCGTCAAGCTATACGAGAAAGACACCGCTTGAGAAGAGATCTTCCGAGTTAACGCATGACACCGGCCGAATGTCAGGGGCATTCGGCATCGCCCGCTCCGCTCGCACCGCCGGCTACACAGGTCAGATGCTTTTTGAAATACGTACCGTAGCCATCGGTGGGGGTA
>CAZZXZ010000116.1:0-11269 GCA_964658135.1 uncultured Acetobacteraceae bacterium
GTCACCGAGGTCATGAGTGCGCGAACCCTGAGCGCATCGAAGGTCGGTTCGATCTTCAACTCGCCCGCAATGATCCGGCGGCGTACCGCGTCGAGTTCGGACCAGATCAGGTCGGGTATATGCTCTGAGTGCAGCAGATGCACCGACTGGTCCGCCAACTGCAGACGATAGGCATGCGTGCCGAATTTACTTGCCTTTAAATCGTCGAGCATGGCGCTGTACACGGGCACCAAATCCCAGATCACGGATGAGAGCAGATGACCCTTGTCCACCGGGGTCTTGTCGCCGATCACGTCGATGAACCAGACCTTGCCGCCCCGGATCGACCGGCTCGTCTCCACCGCCTGCAGCATGCCGAAACTTGCGCCGTCACCCTGGCCGAAGATGACGTCGGCGCCTGACGCGATCACCGATTCGGTGACGCGACGGCCGCCGGCGGCGTCGGAATAGGCGGCCGGGCCGATCACCGCATACACGATGCGCAGCGCAGGATCGGTGGCATGTACACCCTGCGCGAACGCCGCCGATTGGGAATTCCATGACGGCGGCTCGCCCGACACCACGATGCCAACCACCTGCGTTCGTGTCGTCTTCGCCGCCAGCACGCCGGCGAGGTACGCCCCTTGATGACCGGACAGCGTGTAGTCGGCGACGCTGCCGGGTTTGTTGTCGTTGGGGTGATCGACGATGGCCACCGACACATGTTTTTCCGCGGAAATTTCAGGCGCCGCCGTGTTGTAACCTGCAGCGTGGGCGATGATGAGGCTCGCCCCGTCATCGGCCAATTCGCGCAGCTCCGCATGTACGTCGCCGTAGCCGAGGCCTGTCGCGGGCAGGAATCGCAAGCCGTACTTGGCGGCCACGGCTTTCGCGGCATCGAAGCCCTGCTGGTTCCACCCATAATCGGTGGGTTCCTCAGGCATCATGATGGCCAGCGATTTGAGTTCCGAGGCCGGCGCGCCAGCCGCCGATCCGAGCGCGCAGGCCGCGGCCGCCAAAAGCGCCACGCGCGCGCGCCCCGTCATGCCTGCAGTGCCTTGCGCACTGCCACCAGCCTGGCCGCCCTGGTACGTTGCAACTCGGCGATGCGTTCGGGCGTGTAGTCGAAGATGCCGCCGCCGCTTTTGATGCCCAGCCGGTGTTGCGCCGTGCGCTCGCCTATGTACGGCGCCACGTCCGTCCGGTTCGACAGCTCTCGATTAAGGTAACCGGCCACCGCCGCGTAGATATCGAGCCCTGCCATGTCCAGCAGCGCCATGGGCCCAACCACCGCGAGCTTGTAACCGATGCCCCAGGAAACGCAGGCATCGAGATCCTGAGGTTCGATGACTCCCTGTTCCACGAGATCCAGGCACTCGCGCATCACCGCGTACAGCACGCGATTCTCGACGAAACCCGGGACGTCCTTGCGGATGCTGATGGGCAGGTGCCCGCAGCGGCGCACCAGGGCGACCAATGTCGTCGCCACATCGGGCGAGGTCGCGCCACCCGAGATGACTTCGATCATCGGAATGATGTGCGGTGGGTTGGACCAATGCATGCCGATGACCCGGGCCGGAACGCGCGTGCCGGCCTGGATGCGGGTGATCGGCAGGCCGGAGGTGTCGGAGGCGAGAATGCATTCGTCCGCTACCTGCGCTTCGATTTCTTGAAACACGCGGATCTTCAGCTCGAGGTCTTCGGGCACCGTTTCGATGACGAGCTCGGCGCCCGCGACGCAGTCCGCCAGCGTGGGACGGACGGTGATCCGGTGGGCGGTGCGGTCGGCTACGTCGAGCGCCGTCAGCACCGTTGCGGCGGAAGCGAATCCCATCGGGGCTTTGTCGCGTTTGGCCGGATCGGCGTCGAACGTCGACACCCTCAGGCCCGCACGCGCCAGGGTGGCCGCGATGCCCGGGCCCATGGTGCCCAGACCGACCACGGCCGCGTTGTTCACGATGGAGCTCACGCGTAAGGCGCCGTTCAGAGCTTGGTCTTTTTGTAACAGTCGCGGGCCACGAGCTTGTCGCGCCAGGCCCGAATCCCCGGCAGCGCCGGCAGCGCCACCGGGAAACCGAGCGCCCGATCGATGATGGGACCGAGACAGATGTCGGCGACAGAGAACGCCTCACCGGCAAGCCACGGCCGGCCGGCAACGCCCTGTTCCAGGATCGCGAGCTGCGCGGACAGCTCCTTGACGTCGGCGCCGAAATTCGCTCCCCGCTCCTGCTCGGGCTTCTTCGCCTCCCTGAAGACACCGAGGTAGGGCGCATTGAGCGAGGCCAGCTGCCAGTCCATCCAGCGCTCCACCTGGCTGCGTGCCCCGGGGTCCGTGGGATAGTAAGGTGTGCCGCCGGCCACCTTGTTGCACAGATAGCGCAGGATCGTATTCGATTCCCAGACGACCACATCGCCGTCCACGAGCGTCGGAACCTTGCCGTTCGGATTCAGGGCGAGATACGTCGCGGTCTGAGTGTTGTTGAACTGACGTCCGTAATCCTCCCTGACGTAGACCTGCCCCAATTCCTCGAGCAGCCAAACCACCTTCTGCACGTTTCCAGAGGTGCCCCGACCCAGAACTTTCAACATGAGCGTCTCCCCCGCAGCGCGGACAGGCGTGATAAACGAGTCAGCCGCGCGGCTTGTAGGCCACCGCATCCATTTCGATCTTGCATTCGATGACTGCTCGGGCTTCGACGGTGGTGCGCGAGATACGTCCCTCCGTGAAATATTCGCCGAACACCTTGTTGTACCGGCCGAAATTTCGTGCATCGGCGAGGTATACGGTGACCTTGACGACATTCTCCAGGTCGGCGCCGTCGAGTTTCAAGATCCGGCGGATTCCCTCGAGGGTCCAGCGCGTTTCCTCCTCGATGGTGCCGGCCGACATGTTGCCATGCTCGTCCTTCGCCACCTGGCCCGAGACGTAGATGAAGTCGCCCGCACGCACCGCGGGGTGAAACGGCAGAGCCCCGTTGCGCTTGCCGATGGTGATGATCTTGTCGTTCACTGCGTCGAGTCCCTGGGGTCAAAGTACCGAGGCTTCGATGATGTCCACACCGCGCTGCCGGTCGATGAGGTAACAAATGCCGCGGTCGTCGATGGTGACGTCGTTCGACGAAGCAAGCTGGCATCCCGGCGGTGCATCCGACTCGTAGAAGGCCACCTCGCGCGGTGCGAACGGATCGGCGATGTCGAGAATGCGCAGGCCCTTCGAGAACCACGCGAACGGAATGATGCTTCCCGTGAAACGCTCGGACGGCTGATGGCAGCCCATGAATGGCGGCTGCGGCGCGCCATCCGGGTCAAGTCCCTCGACCTGGAACGTTGCAATCGGCACCGGGCAGCGCTCGTTGGTGATGTCGTATATCCAGGTGAATGAGGGTGCCGCCGGCCAGAGCTTTGCGACGTCCTCGTCGGCGACCACCATCACCTTCCGGCCTTTGAGCGCCTGCGGAATGGGCAGACAGGTATGCGTGGGATGCGGAAACGCAGGAGAAGTGTTGCCGCTCGCGATGCACTTGGGCTGCGACATGTCGGCGATGTCGAGAATATGGTAGCCGTGATGCCAGTAGCTCACATAAAGCCGGTCGCCCATGCGCATCGGATGATGGCAACGTGGCGCCGGACCGTCGACCCAGGGGTTGACCTCGCCCCCCGCCTGCCATTGGCCCGGTATCCACCAGCGGCCCACCTCCTCGGGCCGGGCGGGATCTTTGAGATCCAGGATCATCATGATGTTGCCGACGTAGCCTTCGGCCGTGGGGGAGATGTAGGCATAGCGGCCGTCGAAATCGTAGCGATGCACGCCCTTGCCGTGCGTGCGCCACTTGCACACCAAATGCGGCCGAGACGGGCTCGAGACGTCGTAGATGCCGAGACCGCCGCCGAAGTCCGGATCACCGCCCTGGCCCTGCCGCTCGTGATTCACGACCATGATGTCGTTCGCAACCCGCACCTTGTGGGAATGCCAGCCGGGCGGCACGTCCAAGCGTGCCAGCTCGACCGGATTCGACGGGTCCGAGACGTCCACGACGGTCGTTCCCGTGGGTTCGCGCATGTGGCCGATGTAGAGCGTCCTGCCGTCGACCCATACCTGGCCGCCGCCGGGACAATCAATGTGGGACAGGAGCCGGGTGTTCTTGGATCGTGCCATCAAAAAAGCCGTATGGTATCGCCGGTGTCGTTTTTGCCGTGCTTTTGATACAGGGCCAAAGCCTTGAGCGTCGGTTCATCGCTGGCCACAAACAGGATGACCGGCTCCGTGTCGGACGCATTGACGTGCTCGCACCACGTGCCGCCGGGCACGACGAAGGTATCGAAAGGCTCCCACTCGAAGCGCTGGCCGGCGATCAGACTGTAGCCCCGCCCTTCGAAGGGGGAACAGACGAGGCTCGCGCTCTGCTTCAGCGGCAGCGTCCTCTCGCCGGGCCGCAGCATCTGCATGAAAAAGGTGATTGTCTTGTACACGGAGGTACCGGTGGTCGGATCGACGTACTCAACCATGAGCGCCTCGTGCCGGTCTCCGTCCCAGGCGCGGCACTTCTCGAGGAGCTCGCGCATCATGTCGTAGCGGTACACGAACATGGGCGACGCGTTACCGGCGCCTCGGCGATGTGCGACGAAGCGCGGCAGGAATCCGCCGCCGCCGTACACGCGTTGGGAATAGTCGGCCGGGTACCGCTCGGTTTGCATCGCGCGGCGGATGCGGCGGCCCTCCTCCTCCTCGGTGTAATCGTGTTCGAAGTACAGCGAATTCAAGGTTTCGACCAGCGGCAAATCCAGCACACTCAAATTGATAGCTGGCTCCTCACTCTGATTGCCATGGTTATGCCAGGTATCGTGCGGCGTCAGCACCAGGTCGCCTGGTCCAAAGGTGATGTTTTCACCCTCAACGCCTGTGAAATTCATCTTGCCTGTCAATCCTAGCCGGATGGCATTCGGTGAATGCCGATGCGGCGGCATGATCTCGACCGGGTCATTGAGCCGGTAGGCCACGTAGAGCGTCGAGGCCGTGGCGCGCTGCGGTGCGAGTCCAGGATTCACCAGCACCAACGAACGCCGCTCGGAGGTCTCGGTCTTGATGAGTTCCGCCGACCTGTACAACAGCGGCTCGATCTGCGATTTGTATTTCCAAATGAACGGCACCGCCTTGTGGCCCTGCATGACCTGCCGGTCCTCGTCGTGCGCGACGCTGCGGTCCACCACCCAATACGGCGCCATGTTGTTGGCATAAACGTCGTGATGCAGCGCATCGAGCGCAGTTGAAAGATCGTGCGTCATTGTTTGTTCCCGAACGCTCATTTCGCACCTTTCACGAACCAAGTTTGCAAGTGGTTCCGCCATGGAAGAGCCTGAAGTCTGACTCGAACCAACTGCGCCGTCAACGGTGTCCGGGCCTTTAGAGGCCGGTACTGCACGCTTGTGGTATCGTAATAGATTCAGGGGAAGCGGCCGCGGTTTATGGATCACAGCGATCAAGCTCTCAGCAAAGTGCGTGAGTTCATCGAACGCCACAAGGTTTCGGTCGACGGCCGAATTCCGCCCGAGCGAAGCCTGGCTTCGGAGCTGGGGGTCGGCCGCCGTTCGGTGCGCCGGGCGCTCGATGTGCTCGAGCAGGAAGGTCGGATTCACCGCCATCAGGGTCGCGGCACATTCGTCGACCCCCGTCCGGCCGGCGCTGCAGGCGTGTCCCCCGTGCATGCCGACGCGCCGGCCGGCACCAGACCGAGTCTGGGCGCAGCCCTCGACAGTGTCCTCGATTACACGAATCCGGCGGAGGTCATCGAAGTGCGGCTCGCGACCGAGCCGGTGATGGCGCGCCTCGCCGCGTTGCGGGCATCGCAGGCCGAGATCAAACGCTTGCAGATGCTGGCCGCCAAAACCCGCTCCGCGAGCGACGCCGAAACCTACGAACGCGCCGATTCGTTGTTCCACCGCACCATCGCCGAGGCGGCGCGCAACACGCTGTTCCTGGCCTTCTTCGACACCATGCGCGCCAGCCAGCGCGACGTGGGCTGGCGCCGCTTGGGCGAAAACGCACACTGCTACAAGCGCCAATCTGTCTACGCCACCTTTCACGAAGCGATCGCCGACGCCATCGCAGCGCGCAACGGCCAGGAAGCGTATGCGCAGATGCTGCGCCACCTGGGCGACGTGCAGCGATACATTCACGAACAGGCTTTTCCCCGCACGGACGCTCCGCAGTAGCTTTTCGCCTAATGGTTCGGTTTATACTGAACCTCCTGTCTGCAGTGAACCATTGGCATGGCAAGAACCCCGGCTTTCGATTACATCATTGTGGGCGCAGGTTCCGCCGGCTGCGTGCTCGCGAACCGGCTGAGCGCGGATCCCCACGTATCGGTGCTGCTCCTCGAAGCGGGCGGCTGGGATCGCGATCCGTGGATTCATATCCCCCTGGGATGGGGCAAGATCCTGCAAAAACGGCTGCACGACTGGAATTATTTCTGCGAACCCGAGGACAGCGTTGGCGGCCGGCGGGTCGAATGTGCACGCGGCAAGGTGGTGGGCGGCTGCTCGTCCACCAATGCCATGGCCTACGTGCGCGGCCATCCAAGCGACTACGACCGCTGGGCCGCCGGCGGTGCCGCGGGCTGGTCGTTCGACGAGGCGCTGCCTTATTTCAAGAAGTCCGAGCACTGGGAAGGCGGCACCAGCGTGTATCGGGGCGGCGACGGGCTGCTTGCCGTGCAGCGCTGCCGCTACCAGGACCCACTGATCGGCGCCTTCGCCGAGGCCGGACAAACCGCCGGGCATTCCTGGACCGACGATTACAACGGTGACACCCAGGTCGGCTTTTCACGCCTGCAGATGACCATCGGTCGAGGCCGGCGCTCCAGCACGGCGACCGCGTACCTGCGTCCAGCGCTGCGCCGCCCGAATCTCACCGTTGAAGTCAACGCCCTCGCCACCCGGATTCTCATCGACGGCCGGCGCGCGAGCGGCGTCGAGTACACGCGGGCAGGGGCGGTGCGCACAGCCTGCGCCGGCAGCGAAGTGATCCTGTGCGGTGGCGTCATCAACACGCCGCAGCTTTTGATGTTGTCGGGCATAGGCGATCCGGAAGAGCTGCAGCGGCACGGCATTCCCGTCAACGCCGCGCTGTGCGGTGTTGGCCACAATCTTCAGGATCATGTGTCGGCGATCCTGATGTATCACCGCCGCGAGCCTGGGCCGTTTCACCGTATGATGCGATACGACCGCATCGGGCGGGAACTGGCCCGGGCTTACATCTTCGGCAAGGGATTTGCGGCCGACGTCCCGGGGGGTGGCGTTGCCTTCTTGAAAAGTCCCGCGGCTCGCGAGGCGCCGGATATTCAACTGCTGCTGACCGCAGCGCCGCTCGGGGCGTGGCCGTATCTGAAGCCCTTCAAAGCGCCGTTCACCGACGGTTTCGCCTGCCGCATCGTGATCCTGCATCCCGAAAGTCGTGGCCGCGTGACTCTACGATCGGCGGATCCGACGGCGCATCCGAAGATCTTGCAAGGATTTTTGGGGACGGACTCGGATTGGCGGACTGTACGCGATGGCATCGCGCTGGCCCGCGACATCGCTGCACAACCCGCAATGCAACAATTTATTGCTCACGAGATCTCGCCCGGTGACGCTAAACGCACCAAGGCGGACATCGATGCACACATCCGCAACACCGCGATTACCGTCCATCATCCCGCCGGCACCTGCAAGATGGGTGCTGAAGGAGACGCACTGGCTGTCGTCGATCCGCAGCTCAAGCTGCGCGGTATCGCAGCGCTGCGTATCGTCGATGCGTCGGTGATGCCCGACCTGGTGAGCGGAAATATCAATGCGGCGGTCATCATGATTGCGGAGCGAGCCGCCGAACTCATCCGCGGCAATGCGGCCGTGACGATGGATGCATGAACTTCGACGTACTCATCCTAGGTGCAGGTTCCGCCGGGTGTGTGCTCGCAGCACGCCTGAGCGAGAATACCGCCATCCGGGTGGCGCTTCTCGAAGCCGGCCGCGCGGCGAGCGATCCCGACATAGCGATTCCGCAGCAATGGCCCGCTCTGCCTGGACGAAATTTCGACTGGGCTTACCGAACGACGCCGCAATCGGGTACGGCCGGCCGGATTCATGCCTGGCCGCGTGGTCGCCTGATCGGCGGCTCGAGCTGCCTCAATGCCATGGCTCACGTGCGCGGCGCGAGCGAGGACTTCATCCCGTGGGTCCAGGCGACCGGCTCATCACGCTGGTCGTATGAGGGTTTGCTGCCGGCCTTTCGCCGGATGGAATGCTTTTCCGGCGGCGCCGACGAGCAACATGGTGCTACCGGACCGATGCCCGTGATGCTGCCCGATGAGGAATTGAGCCCCGTGGTCCGCGCTTTCATGGCCGCCGGATCCGGGGCCGGCGTGCCCTGGATCGGCGACCACAACGCCGGCAAGCTGATCGGCATCGCCCCCAATTCTCTCACCATCCGTTCAGGGCGTCGCGTTTCTGCGGCCGAAGCGTATCTGGCTCCCGCGCAACGGCGCGCCAATCTCACCGTGTTGACCGAGGCAATCGTGCTGGAGCTGGTCTTGTCTGGCACCCGGGTTGACGGCGTGAACGCGCTCGTTGCGGGCCGACACGTCGCATTATCAGCCAGCATGACCATCCTTTGCTTGGGGACGATCGCCTCTCCGCTTCTTCTCATGCGCTCCGGCATCGGCCCCGCCGCGAGCCTCGAACACGCCGGCATTGGCTGCGTAGTGAATCATTCTGGGGTCGGCGGCAATTTGCACGATCATCTGCTCACCGCCGGAAACGTCTATCTTGCCAAGCGACCCGTGCCACCATCGCGGCTGCAACATTCTGAGTCGTTGATGTACCTCAATTCCAGTGACGTTACTCGCGCCGAAGGTGTCCCCGACGTGGTATTGGGCTGTGTCGTAGCGCCTGCAATCACGGAATACTTCAAGCAGCCACCCGAGGACGCTGCCTACACAATTCTGTCGGGTGTCACTCATCCGACCAGTCGCGGCCGCATTACTCCAACCGGTGCGAATTTCGACGATACGCCGCTCATCGACCCAGGCTATCTCACCACCGAACAGGATCGCAAACTCGCACGACGGGCTTTGGAACTTGCCCGGACGATCGGCCATCGCCCCGAACTGGCTCCGTGGCGTGCAATGGAGCTTTACCCAGGCGTAGATTGCCGCAGCGACGCTGACCTCGACGAATTCATACGAAGGGCAGTGATGACTCATCATCATCCCGTGGGAACGTGCGCCATGGGTCCAGCCGGAATCGGCGTGGTTGACGCCGACCTCAAACTGCACGGTTTTGAGCAGCTTTACATCGCTGACGCGTCGGTCATCCCCTCGATCACGTCCGGACCGGTTCATGCCGCCGTACTTGCCATCGCCGAAACTTTTGCCGCCGACATTGCAACGTCGGTTTTGAGCTAGCTTTTGCGCCCGCGGACGCAAGAAAGCCACGTGCCATGCTGCTGCTGGCAGCGTTGGCGTTCGTCGCTTGCCTGGCGCCGTGACTGACGCCATCCCGGCATCTACAGTACGTTCCGACCGAGCCAATCCGCGAACTGGGGCTGTTTTGCGGCCAGATCGTCGCGCGACAAAGGCGGCCGGTCGGCGTGCCCGTAGAGATAAGTGCTCGCACACATGGCGAAGTATTCACTGACGTTCTTCAGCATATAGGAACGGGGCGGCCACAAACCGGCCGTCCGGGCGTGCTGATAGAAACGCAGCACATCAGGATTTCGCGTCCCCCCCGGCAGCCGGTCATCCTGAAACGCATGCATGAATTCGTGAAGCAGGATGGGTCGGTCGTCCGGGCCAGGCTTCAAGTCGATGGAGACGCCGCGCCGGCCAAAATGGCCGCCCCCGCCCGCGCCTCGGGCCAGGTGAATGGTGAACCCTTGGAAAAAATGCTTGGTCTCGGCGCTGAGCGGCACCGCCTCGACGATGTCCACCTGCCGTCGTGCCGCATCCAGGATGGATTCCTGCACATCCCGCGGAACGCCGGAAGTATCGAACCGGTACCCCCGGTAGGAAACGCCGTTTCCGGCAGCGCCGACGCTGGCCGTCATGCAACCGGCGAGCGTCAACATGATTGACATCGCGAGCGCACCGGCCATGGCGAGACGCCTGGGCACGGCCTGCCGCCCCAAACCAGCCGTGGTGTCGTTCGAGACGTCGTCAAGCGCTTTCCCGATTCGCCGAAACATTTCCCATCCCGCTCCAACCAGCCACAGGCCACCGGGCGCCTCGCCCGCCGGGGACGCTGCGATGAACGGCCCGGGATCGAACAGTCTCGTGCATGCTATCCGTTTCCACCATCCGAGACCAAACCGTGTGGAGGTGTGCACGGCCGTCTCGATTTCCGCGCGACCATAAGTGTTCGAACGTACATCCATCTCTCCTCGAAACCTGTACCGTGCGACGTGCATCAACAGCGCCTGACGGATGTCCCCGGCCGCTGCCCGGTCATCAGCCGGGGGCCGATGTGGCTGGTGCTTGCTGTGAATCCCGAGCGCATGTCTGAAAGGAGAGTCGAATTTCACACCACGATGATAGGGCGCCGACGCCCGATGACCCCGCTCTTGCCGCCTCGATCATCGAGGCCACGCGAGCGCTGATCGAGCAGGTAGCCGCCTGGGCGCGGGAGTGTCAGCCGGCTGCCGGTCTGCTCGCCGACGAAGCAACGGTCGCCATGACACCATCGATTGAGTTGCAGCCGGCTCAACCTCACCCGGCCTGATCATCGATTCCGGCACGGAGTCCCCCGGGCACTCTTGCCATGGCGCCGGCTCGAGGGATGGTGCCGGCGTCTCGGCAGACGCCGGCCCTCGGCAGGCAGCGCCTCGTGGCATCACGCGCGATTTGTGTTATATATCGCCGGATATAACGCCATGGCGGTCTTGCGAACATCGCAGCGGCCGCCGCCAATCCGGAGAAAACATCATCGTGAAGACGTGCGTTCCTGCCTTGATCGTCGCGGGCGTGATGACGGTCTCCGCGCACGCGGCTGAAGAAGGGCGGGTCGAGGCCACGCCTGCCGGCGTGAGCCCGTGCGCAAATGCGAAGGAACTCGTCGCCACCGATTGCTCGCTGACCTGGTACGGCATCACGCTGTATGGGGCCTATGACATCGGCGTGGGCTGGGTCAGCCACGGCCTGCCGGAAAACGGCTACAACTACGAAGGCGAGTCGCTGGTCAATCGAAATGCCGCCGGCTCGCGGTTTCTCCCTACAACAGCGACAGCAACCTGGCTCCGACGGTGGGTGCGCGCTTCACCTTC
>CAZZXZ010000117.1:0-11234 GCA_964658135.1 uncultured Acetobacteraceae bacterium
CGGTCGTCACGACGGCTCCTGGCCACGCCGGCCCTGTGCGCGTCACTCCCGAGATCGCCGCGGCGCTGGGTGAACTCCCGGCGCACACCAGAAACACGACTGACGCGTTCCTGCATGCGCCGACCCGTGACGCCATCATGAGCACCGGGCGAAGGACTTTGTTGGTCTGTGGTGTCGCAAGTGAGATCATTGTCGAGCATTCGGCGCTTTCAGGCGCCGCGCAAGGATTCCAGGTCCAGATCGTCGTGGATGCGTGCGGGGGCTTGTCGCCGCGGACGGAAGATGCAGCGTTACGGCGGATGACACAGGCGGGCGTGGTGACGACGTCAATAGCGTCGATTGCAGGGCAACTTGCCGGCGACATTACTCAGCCAAAAGGGGGCCAGGCCGTCGGGATCCTGTATGAGATGATCGGTGGATAATGGCCAACTCGACATGGGATGGCGCACACCCAGCTCGCCTTACCGAGAGCTGCCATCGCGACGCGTTGTCCGGGGCGCTCGTTGTGCGCGCCCTGGAGCCATGGTTCGAGAGCGTTGGCAAACGGTTGGTCAAACGACGCGTTTGGCGTTCCAGCCGCGCGGCATAGCTTGAAAAAGACTGAGCGGTCATCGGCATGGCAAAACCCGGCGGGCTGATTTAGGTTCTCGGATGTGCGGCAGATGATTGAGTGGAGGTAGAAAAACCGCGGCCAACCCGCGTTTACGGTCGTGAAAATCTCATCGGCGCTGCATTCTGCAGTCAGCTTCGCGGAGAGTCGATCCGCCGCCGCAAGCGTGCCGTCGCGGGGCTATCACTGATGGGAGCTGCAGCGCGCTCCGAGTTCAAAGCCGCGATAATGGGGCACGGTGCTGCTGTGGCGGTATGCTCACACTGGGCGAGCAATTCGGCAAGCACCCGCTCCATCTGCCCAAGGGCCGCGATTTTCTCACGAATGTTCGCAAGTCGGTCGCCTGCAATGGTGCGGATGGCGGTTCGACTGCCTCCCTGTTCGAGCCTCATCAATTCGCGAATTTCTTCGAGACTGAAGCCAAGATCTTGCGAACGCTTGATGAACCGGATCCGATCAACCATCCCAACTGGGTAGCGCCGAATGCCGCCCGCGCTTGGTGGGACAGCCAACAGACGCCGGCGCTGGTAGTAACGTACTGTCTCGATCCCCACCCCGGCCGCCCGAGCGAGATGTCCAATGGTCAATGCGGCGTCCGAATGGAGCGCGACTGTAACGGGCGGGCGGCGGGCGGCAGTTTTGCGCATTACTTGACTCCGTACCTAGGTACGGAGTTTATAGTAGCCCGTGCCGCCGCGTACAGAAGCCCCGAGGACAGACCATGACGCCGAACTCCCAAAAAGCTTGTTGCAGCTCGCAAGCGCTCAATGATGCGGATGCAACGAAGACAGTGTCCGGCTCCGCCGCTGCGGGTGACGCCCATGATCCAGTCTGCGGGATGGTGGTGAAGCCAACCACCGCGAAATACCTGGCCGAACACGATGGGCTGACTTACCATTTCTGTTGCGAAGGTTGCAAGGCGAAATTTCTAGCGAATCCGGCTCGGTTTCTGAAACCTGCAGACAAAGATGTTGCCAGCGTTCCGGCCGCTCGAGCGGCACCAGAACCCACGGGAACGATCTACACCTGTCCGATGCATCCGCAGATCCGGCGGGATGCGCCCGGCAGTTGCCCGATGTGTGGAATGGCGCTCGAGCCGGAAGGCATCCCGGAAGCCGAGGGATCAAATCCTGAGCTGAAGGACATGACACGCCGTTTTGCGATCGGTGCGGTTCTGGCAACCCCTGTCTTCGTGGTGGAAATGAGCGGTCATCTTGGACTGATCGGCATGCAGCGCTTCGCAAACACGGCGGCGGCGGCATGGATTCAACTGGCTCTGGCAACACCCATCGTGTTCTGGTGCGCGTGGCCCTTCTTTCAACGGGCGTGGACGTCGGTCCTGAACCGCTCCCCCAACATGTTCACGTTGATTGCGTTAGGGGTAGGTGCCGCGTACGCGTACAGTTTGGTCGCCACTTTCGCTCCCGGGCTGTTCCCGGCAAGCCTCAGTCAGCACGGCGGCATGATCCCGGTTTACTACGAAGCGGCCGCCGTCGTGACGGTCCTCGTGCTGCTAGGTCAGGTGCTCGAGTTGCGCGCCAGGGAGAAGACCGGCGGAGCCATTCGGGCACTGCTGAAGTTGGCGCCCAAGACGGCGCGGCGCCTTCGTGCGGATGGTACCGACGAGGAAGTATCCCTCGATCAAGTTCATGTGGGCGACCGACTGCGGGTGCGCCCCGGTGAAGCAGTTCCGGTGGATGGTTCCGTGACGGAGGGAACGAGTTCCGTTGATGAATCGATGGTCACGGGCGAATCCATGCCAGTCGCAAAGACGGTGGCGGCCAAGGTCATCGGGGGCACCATCAACGGTACGGGCGCTCTGGTGATGACCGCGGAGAACGTCGGAGCCGACACCATGCTGTCTCGGATAGTGCACATGGTGGCCGACGCGCAACGCAGCCGGGCCCCGATCCAGCGACTGGCCGACTCGGTCGCGGCGTGGTTCGTTCCGGCTGTGATGGCCTCGGCGGTCCTGGCGTTTGCGGCTTGGATGATCTGGGCACCGGCTCCGGCGCTGGGGCTGGCCGTGGTTGCCGCCGTATCCGTGCTCATCATCGCCTGTCCCTGCGCGCTCGGACTCGCCACCCCGATGTCCATCATGGTGGGCGTCGGCAAGGGGGCCAGCGCCGGCGTTCTCATCAAGAATGCCGAAGCCCTCGAGCGGTTCCAGAAAGTCGATACGCTGGTGGTGGACAAGACCGGCACGCTCACCGAGGGCAAACCACGTGTAACGGCGGTTGTATTCGCCGCGGGCTTCGATGAAGCCACTGTTCTATCCTCATGCGCGAGTTTGGAAAGATCGAGCGAACATCCACTCGCGGCCGCCATCCTGAAGGCGGCCGAAGACCGCAAGCTCGCTCTGCCAGAGTTCACGAACTTCGCATCGGTGACCGGGAAGGGCGTCACCGGGACCATCGCCGGGCGGCAGGTGGCCGTCGGCAATGCGTCGCTGCTCAAGGACCGTGGCGTAGCGAGCGCCGACCTCGAGGCTCGTGCCGACACACTGCGCAGGGACGGCGCTACGGCGCTGTTCGTCGCCGTCGACGACAAGCCGGCCGGGATCATCGCCATTGCCGATCCGATCAAGGGCAACACGATGGCCGCGCTCGATGCCTTGCGCAAGTATGGGTTGCGGATCGTCATGGTCACCGGCGACAACCGCACCACGGCGCAGGCGGTCGCAGCGAAGCTCGGGATCACCGAAGTAGAAGCCGACGTACTGCCGGATCAGAAGAACGCCATCGTCCGACGCCTCAAATCGGAGGGCCGGGTGGTCGCGATGGCTGGAGACGGGGTCAATGACGCACCTGCACTCGCCGAGGCTGATGTTGGCATCGCGATGGGCACGGGAACCGATGTCGCCATCCAAAGTGCCGGCATCACACTCGTCAAGGGTGATCTTGCCGGGATAGCGCGCGCCCGGGCCTTGAGTCGCGCAACCATGGGCAACATTCGGCAGAATCTGGTGCTCGCGTTTGTCTATAATGTCGTGGGGATTCCCGTGGCCGCCGGCGTGCTCTATCCCGACTTTGGCATTCTCCTGAGTCCCATCATGGCGGCGGCCGCCATGAGCCTGAGCTCCGTCTCGGTGATCGGCAACGCGCTCCGACTGCGAATGACCCGCCTATGAGCAGTGCATGGTTCAGGGCACGATCGCTGCGTCATGACCGGTGTTGGTGAGAACAACTCAACCCTTTCAGCACCTATCGCAAGCGCAGCTCGATCGCAACAGTGCGGCGCGAGAGACGGTCGGTATTCAATGGTTGCAGGCCGCCGAGCGGTTTCCTGCATTCGTTTGCGCCAGCTAGTGCGTCGTGGATGCCATCTCGCGAACGGTGACAGGCCGATAAGCACGCCGTGAATGAGCGATCCCGTGCTTTACCACGAACACAACGCTGCGCAGATTATGAACGTCGCTGAGCGGGTTGGCTGCCATCACGACGAAGTTGGCGACTCGGCCTTCGGCGAGAACGCCGGCAGTGTCCTGTTCGCCGATCGTTTGGGCACCGATGATGGTTGCTGACCGCAGCGCATCGGCCGTGCTCATGCCGACTTCGCGAACAAGTCGCTCAATCTCGGTCAGCAACGCGCTGCTCGGGTCGTTCCAGTCCGCATCGTCGTCGGTACCCGCCGAGATCTTGATTCCGCGGTGGTAGGCCTCGCGCGCCAACAGCGGTGCGATCGAGGACGGCCATTGCGGCACAGGGCTGCGGTACCCGACGTCGATCGTTGCATCGAGAATGGTGCCGTGATCCTTCATCTTCGTGAGGTCGGAGCTTATTGCCGATGTCATCTGCCATCGACGGAGATCGACGGTCTTTGCCACCTGAAAGGTCGCTGGAAATGGTGTGATGGATTCGAACGCCAAGAAGTCGGCATGGCTCATGACGTCCACACCGGCATCGACGACGTCGCCGGGACGGGCCGGAAAGATTGCGGCGTGTGCCCAGACCAGCATCTTCTGCCGATGCGCCTCGGCTGCTATCGCTGCAACCAGTGACGCGGGGAGGTCGGCATACAGCTTGATCGCGGTCGCCCCGGTCCCCTTGGCCTCCGCAACTGCCTGCCTCAGATCCGTGGTCGCGGTAATTGCCTGCATCCACGGAGCCGTTCCCGGCTCCAGACCCCGTGACGCACCGTGGGTCCGCGGGTCCGCAAAGAACGATTCGCCCGCCATCAGCGCCGAATAATAGATATCCGGTGCAATGATCTCATCCTGGGCGGCTTGGCGCTTCAATTCAGCGAGCAACCGAACGTCTCCGGCCATGTCACGTACCATGGTGACACCGCTGTACAGTTCGCGGCGAAGGTATGCGCGGGCGTCGCGGGGGACTGCGAGAGTGGCAAGGTGCACGTGGGAATTGACCAGGCCCGGAATGATGAACCTGCCGGCGAGACCCACCGTGCGTGCGCCCTTGGGTACGGCGGAAGAATCGGCGGGGCCGACCGCCGTGATCTTCGCCCCGCGCACCATGATCGTTACGTTTGAATCGAACCGATCGCCGGACGGGTTGAGAACGGATGCCCCAACATATGCGGTAACCGGACTTGGTGCCTCCGTGGCGCAACTCGTTGGTGCGCCTAGGAGGGCTGCGATACCGGATAATCCAATCAGGACGGCGGCAACTCCTCCGGATCCAATCGTGTTTCGATTCATGCCTGTCGCCTCGGCGGACTTTGGACTCAACTTTACACTGGCCGGCGTGAAGCCTGCCGGCCTAGGCCATGGTCTTGACACCGGTCAAACCAATCCTGCGGGCTGCGCCGCCGTGAGCGCACTGATGGTGACGTGGTAACCGTCCGGATCTCGGAGTGAGAACTCCTGAGTTTCGGTGTTCGGGTTCAGGTGCGGCTCCTCGTCGAGCCGCGGAACGAGCATGCGTGCTCTCTGTAGTGCCAGGTCGAATTTATCGACACGGAAAAACAGCAGCATTCCGTTTCCAGGTCGCGCGCTTTCCGGGCTCATCAAGGACGGATGTTCGTGAGAGCCCCATTGATGGAGGCACAACAATACCGTGCCGTCCGAATCCAGCAGCTGCCCCCAGTACGTATGCGCCGGCCGTGTTTCCGGCTGTCCGAAGAGCCGCTGATACCATGTAAAACTCGACGCAACGTCACTGACGCCGATAATCGTCCACGTGCGTATCATTGGTATGCACCCCTGCCAGCAGATGATTTGTCGAAAGCGGTTTTCCAGAGGACGACATGATACCCAACCAACCGGTGCAGTGGATATTGCGCCTCTCAGCAGAAACACGGCAGATGACGCGGCGCATACGCTCAATGACTGGAAATTGCGTGGCCTCGACTGGTCGAGACATGGCTCGGCACCATCGGCCTGTTTCGGCGAGCACCGGCCACAAGATCTCCGCTTGGCTGGTCGCGTCGGCCTTGACGGCCGGGTTGGCGCCCTACGCACCGGCATCCGCAGGCGACCCGCCGGAATGGTCGACGCCGGTGAAGCCCTTCCGGATCGCCGGAAACTTGTATTATGTCGGGACGGAGGGGTTGGCGGCCTATCTCATCCTCTCCAGTCAAGGCGCCATCCTGCTGGATGGGACCACTGCCGAGAATGCTCCGTTGATCGAGCGCAACATCGAGGCGACGGGCGTCGCGTTGCAATCCGTGAAGTGGCTGATCAGCGATCACGCCCACGAGGATCACGTCGGTGCCCTTGCGCGGATCAAGCAGGACACGGGCGCTCAATTCCTCGCCAGTGCCGGAGACAAATGGGCTCTGGAACACGGCCGCGTTCGCGGCGACACCCACTACACACCCAAACCCTTTGCGCCGATCAAGGTCGACCGCGTGATTCGCGACGGAGAAAGGCTGCAACTCGGCGACGTGGCACTCACCGCACACCTCACGCCCGGTCATACGCCGGGCTGCACCAGTTGGAGTACCACGGTCGAGGATCAGGAGCGGCATCTCAGCGTTCTCTTCCTCTGCAGCATCACGGTTGCCGGCAACGTCCTCGTCGGCAACCACGCGTATCCGGAGATCGTCGCGGAATACCGTGAGACCTTCCGGAAGCTTGCGACCATGCATGCCGACATCGTCTTACCCAGCCACCCCGACCTGGCGGATGTGATCGAACGCGAAGCGCGCCGAGAGGCGGGTGAGAAGGACGCCTTCATCGATCCGCAGGTGTTACCGGCGCTCGTGTCGGACCTGCGCGACGCGTTCGAAAAAGCCTTGTCAGACGCCAGGTGAGATGCATCGCCTCGGCAACCGCTGGCTATCGTCTACAACCGTCGAACGTCACCGACGCTGATCGGCAAGGCGGTGACGTCATGGAGTCTGCGCATCGATGTACGAATCCGGCGAGAAGGATCAGAATGCAAGGGTAAATCATCGATCTAAGGGCCGGGAGGAGGGGACGAGGACTTGGGTTCATCAATGATCGCTCTCGCGAATTCTTTTTCGTATCGTTTGGCGTTCATCCTCGGTGTTGCACCGTGGGCCGTAACGATGGCGGCCCAGCCTTCCTCATCGCTTTGCCGGGAGGTGGCAGCGCAGGTTCGCCACTCGACATTCGAAAGTGCGCAAAAGGCCTTGGCTGCAGCGATCGTTGCTCCCGAGCAGGTGCCGCCCGCCCGCTGGGGACCGCGGGACAGGGTGATGGACGGGAGGTTGCGGAAGGCTCTGGAAACGGAAGGCGCACTGTCCGACAACAGAGACGGCTCGATCATGGAGTTCGAACATCTGCCTGATACCTCGATCTACATGGGCAGCGTCGATGCTGGAACCGCACATTGTCAGACGGCGGCGTTCGCGACCCTCTCTCGCGACGGGCTGGGGCGCATCGTGCCGGCGCGTGCTGGTTACACCGGCGTCTGCTGGAACATGCACGGCAGTCTTGCCAGGGTGCTCGGCCTTCCGGCGTACGTGGAGAGCGGAACAGTGGAGTCGACTTCGGCTGATGTCGTCGTGCGCGTCACGCCTTGGACGGGGCACGACTGGGCCACGCCATGCCAGCTCACCGTGGAATTTAACTACACACTCGAAATGACGCAGCGATTCTGCAGCAACGCCGCGCCCTGCCGGGCAGCGGCCTCGATCGCGCCGGACATCGCGCGTGCGTACGTGGCTTACTCTGCCAGGCAGCCGCTGCCGATGCGCTCACTCGATGAGCAGACGGTGCCCGATTTCATCGGAGCCGCCGGAATCGCGTCGGGTGACGAAGCGCAGGCCGTCGCGAACGCCGGTTGGCACGTGCTCGAACGTCGCCAGCGAGCGCAGTACCCGGGAACGCCTTCGTTCTTCGGCACGATGGCCAGCATCTTTCCAACATTCGGTCACGAGGCGCCGAACGGCGTCTGGGACTATAGCTTTTCGTACGCGAATTTCGTCCTCTTTCCTCTCATGCTGGACGGCCGGCTCTATCTGGGTGCTGTCGGTCACAACGGGGTGGCTTGGCGCGATGGATCGGACATCCTGTTCGCCGTCTACACCGCGCCCGGTGCTGACCAGGAAGATCTCGTCCCGCTCGCCGGCTTCGTCGTCGAGCGCAATCCGACCGTATCGAAAGGCACCGTGGTCGCCGAGGATGGGTCTGCCATCCCGGCAAGACCGTAGGCAGATCCGTAGTATTCCGGCATGAAAGCGACGCCCCACCGGTGGTGCTCCAACACCGGCCCCATCCCTCGGTCAGGCAAAGTCCTCAGGTCCGAAAAGCGGTCGAATGTCGATGTCCGAGTCGGTGAGCATCGGCATCGGACACTTCTTCAGCCACTCGACCGCCTCTTCAACCGATGCCACTTCCCACAGCCAATACCCGGAGACCAGCTCCCTGGTTTCGGGGAAAGGACCGTCGATCACCGTGCGCTTCTCGCCGGAGAGATGTACGCGCTTGGCAAATCGGCTGGGTTTCAGGCAGACGTTCCGGAGGGACATTTTGGCCTCCTGTCGGCCGTGAGGATAGTCATCCGTCCTCGGGGATGCACGATCCGGGGCCCCGACAATGCGGCTTACCCGGGCTTGGCGCGATATGCGCTTGGTACCAAGGTTGACGTGATGTCGCTGGCACCCTGCGTGTCCGAGTTGGATTGACGTCCGAGATGAGCAGCAGGGCGGACACCGGCTGGGCGACCTTCCGGCGTTGGCGCGCGTCGCCGGGCTCCAGCACCTGGTCGCGTCTTCCGCAAAAACTCTGAAACTCCGCGTGCCGTCCGGTGTTCTTGCTCTAAACGAAACCACTTCAGTGCAACACCTCAAAGGCAGCGGCCAGGCCGAATTCACGACGTTCATGCGCAACTATCAAGACATGGTCTTCTCCACAGCCGCCAGGCTCGTGGGCAGGGATGCCCAGGCCGAGGACATCGCCCAAGACGTCTTCGTGCGCGCCTACGAACATTTCGAGGTGCTGCGGACCAGTTCCAGCGCGGGCGGCTGGCTCAAGACCGTGACCACGAATCTCGCGCTGAACCACCTCACCCGGCATCGCCGCCGCTGGCGCCTGTTCTCCGAGCTCATGCGCCCGCACGACGAGGACCCTCCGGGCGATGCGCCGGGGCTGCCGCTCGACCCCGGCGAGTGGGCGGGCGTCGACGTGGCGCGGGCGCCGGATCTCGACGCCGACACCCGGCGCGTGCTTATCGACCGCGCGCTCCGGCGGCTGCCCGACCATCAGCGCGTGCCGCTGGTGCTGTACCACTTCGACGATCTGTCGTATCCGGAGATTGCAGACCGGTTGCAGGTGTCCGTGGGCAAGATCAAGACCGACATCCGTCGGGGACGTCTGGCGCTCGCCCCGCTGCTGAAGGAGCTGCAGTCGTGACCGGCGACGATGGCCTCGAGCGTCTGGTGGATCGAGCCCTGAAAGGCTCGTCCGACCGCGCCGCGCCCGCGACGCTCGTCCCGCGCGTCTTCGAGGAACTGGCCGCCCGATCGGCCCTGCCTTGGTATCACCGCACGTTTTTTCATTGGCCTCTCGCCGCCCGCGCCGCTTTCATCGCCGGGTGCGCCGCATTGATTGCGGGCACCGCCCGCGGCCATGTGGACACCCTGGTGGGCGGTGTATCGGTCCCCGGCTTCGGAGCCGCCCGGTCGATCGCCTTCGCGCTGCGCGACGTGGGCCGCCAGCTCACCGACGCCATTCCGATTTCGTGGTGGTACGGCGGGCTGGGGCTCGGCGCCGGGCTCTATGTCGGCCTGTTCGGTCTCGCCGCCGTCGGTTACCGACTGCTCTATCTCAAACCCAGCACCAGGTGAGCATCATGAACTTTCCTTTCTCCCGACTGCGACGCCTGACGTTTCCGTTCTTGCTGATGTTCGCAGGCGCGTGCATGTTCGCGGGCACCTCAGTATTTGCGACCACGCCGGTGTTCGCGACCGCGATCACGTCCGCGCCGGAATCCTCGCCGGCGCCGCGACCCGAGGCCACCGCCGCCACGGCGGGAACCGAAGACGCCGCGCGTGACGCCAAGGATGCGGCGCGCGATGATGAAGACGATCTCATCACCGACAGACCGCCGCCGCGCGTCCTTGCCGATCAGACCGACGCCGCGCGCCCCGACCGGGATGGGCACGGTGACGACCGGCGAGACCGCCATCGACGTCATCGCCACGGCGAGCAAGGCATCACCAGCATCGGCCACGATGCCGTGCTGCCCGAAGGGGAGAAAGCGGGGGATGTCGTCTCCATCCTGGGCGCCGCCATCAGCGCCGGCGAGGCCAACGGCGTCGTCTCCGTTCTCGGGAACACCCGTGTCACCGGTCCCGTACACGACAGTGCCGTCGCCGTATTCGGGAATCTGTATATCGACGGCAAGGTCGAAGGCGACGCCGTCGCGGTGCTCGGCAACATCGAACTCGGGCCGCACGCCGAGATCGACGGCGATCTCAGCGCCGTGCTCGGCACGGTCAAGCGCGATCCCGCCGCGGTCGTCAAGGGCGACTTCAACAACGTCTTCAATGTCGACGTCGGCGACACTCCCGGCCTGCACGCCTGGATCACGAACTGCCTGCTGTACGCGCGCCCGCTGGCCCTCGCGCCCCACCTGACCTGGGCATGGGGTTGGGCCCTGAGTTTCCTCATCGGCTACGCGCTCCTGGCGGCGCTCGCTCCGGGGGGCGTGCGCTCCTGCATCCGGACGATCGAAGCGGAGCCGGGCCACACCGCCGTTGCCGCGCTGCTCGCCATCCTGGTGGTGCCCATGTTGATCGCCCTGATGGTGGTCACCGTCATCGGCATCGCTGCGATCCCCTTCGTTGCCGTCGCCCTGTTGTGCGCGGTGCTGTTCGGCAAGGCGGTGGTTTTGGCCTGGCTCGGCGAGAAGGTGATCCGCCGGCGGGACGAGTCGCCCCTGCAGTTGCCGCTCGCCGTGCTCGTGGGCGGAGCCATCGTGCTGCTGCTGTATCTCGTCCCCGTGCTCGGCGCGGTGGTTTATAAAGTGCTGGGACTGGCCGGCTTCGGCGCCGTGGTGTACACGCTGCTGCTGCAGTTGCGCGCACGGCAAAGCGCCAAGATCACCGACACCCCACCGCCGTTCGGCGGCGCCGGGCCGAGGGACGTCCCCCCGGGCGCGGGAATCGGCGCGGGCGCGGGCACGGGCGCATTCGCCCCCGGCGCAGCAGATGCCGCCGCAGCATCGGCAGCCTCGGCCACGGCCGCCGCCTCGGC
>CAZZXZ010000118.1:0-10891 GCA_964658135.1 uncultured Acetobacteraceae bacterium
CCTTCGAACACACCGAGCTTGGGTTGATTGGTGATGATCTTGATGGTGCCGCCCATGGAGCCGGAGCCATAAAGCGTGCCCTGGGGACCGCGCAGCACTTCGACGCGTTCCAGATCGTAGAGGTTGGGGTCGATCACCACCTTGCCCGACTGTGACAGGGCGGGCGGGGATAAGGGAATTTCATCCAGATAGAAACCCACCGTGGGTGCCGCGCCGCCGTTGGAGGCGAGACCGCGGGCTTCGTACTCGGTGAGGCCCGGGCCGGCGGAGCGCATCGACAGGCCGGGGATTTCGTGCACGACATCCTGAAGCTGGCTGAGGCCGGCGGCGGTGAGCTGATCGCCGCTCAATGCGGAGATGCTGATGGGCGTGTTTTGAATGGTCGAGTTGAATTTCTCGGCGGTGACGGTAATTTCCTGAAGGCCCGTGTCGTCGCCGGCGGTTTCCGCGGCCGTGGCCCATGGTGCGCCACCCAGTAGCAACCAGACGCTCGCACAGCCAAGCGCTCGCAACGTCGAGCGCCGATCGATACATCCCATCAAAAGTCTCCCCGGTTTTTGGAAGAGGAGAATGCAAGGAGCGTACCAGAGTAAAGTCGCGCGCCGCCGCGCCGCTGGCGGTATGGCTGTCGTGCCGGCCCGACGAGCGCATCATGCCGGTACGTCGCAGGGTGGGCGTTGCACCATGACAAGGCGCCGCTTCGCCTTAGTCGAATACCACCCGCGGGAAGTAGAAGGACACGACCCAGTTCGGTAGGTCGACGATTTCGCTGATGCGCAGATCGCCGCAAACACTGCACAACAGGTACGCGTCGATGGCGGGCATGCCGTGCTGTCGGGTGAGCAGATCGATCATCGCGCGGAGGGCGTCGCGCGCGCCCTGCATCAGATCCGCACCGATGCCCGTGGTCACTTCGTAGCCCTTGACGTCGAGATGGCGTGTCACGGGACCGTGTGTGGTGAAGCGCGGGTAGGCGAGGGATTGTTGCTTGATGAGATCGAACTGCAGCGCCACGCGCATCGGACTTTCGATGGCCGTGCCGCACACTTCGCCGTCGCCCTGCGCGGCATGGGTATCGCCCACGGAGAACAGCGCGCCGGCAACTTCGATGGGCAGGTACAACTCGGTGCCGAGCGACACGTCGCGGATATCCATGTTGCCGCCCACGCGACGCGGCGGGACGATGCTGTGCAAGCCGGGTCGGGCCGGTGCCACGCCGATCGTGCCCGTAAAAGGTTTCAAAGGGACCTTGGCCCACCGGCCGAAGGCAGCCGGCGCAAGGGTGTGCGGATCGTATTGCCACAGCTGCAGGGCCGCGTCCGCAAAGTCATCGGTGAGCAAGCCGAAGCCGGGTATGTTCGCAGTCCAGCCCCAACCCGAGGGACCGAAAGACAGCAACGTGACTTTCAAAATATCGCCGGGCTCGGCGCCGTCGACGAACACTGGACCCGTGACGGGATTGATCTTGCCGAAGTCCAGCCGGACCACGTCGGCGGCCGTGGACGAGGGGCCGAGTTGCCCACCCGCCGCGTCGATGACTTCGAATTCCAGCGCCGCGCCGGGTGCGATTCGGACGGCGGCGGGGAAGTCGCGATCCCAGCCATGGTGACGTTGGTGAATGGTGTGGCGGTGGGGCGTGGCGTTGGTCACGTCGGGCAGCATGCCGTGCCGACGACGTATCGGCAATCGGCATGTTCGCGGGGAGCACACGGCGTATAACGTGTCGATGACTCTTTCCAGGGCGGCGAGATACAGCGATGACGACCTTGCTCGACTGGCGGCCAGGGTGGGGCGGCACCTGTCGCAGTCAAAGCGGCATCTCGTGACCGCCGAATCGTGCACCGGTGGATGGATAGCCAAAGCCGTGACCGACATTGCAGGGAGCTCGCAATGGCTTCTGGAAGGCTTCGTCACCTACAGCAATGCGGCAAAGATGCACACGCTCGAGGTGCCGGGCGCCCTCTTGGAGTCCCAGGGCGCGGTCAGCGAGGCGGTGGCTCGAGCCATGGCGTTGGGCGCACTGCGGAGGTCCGGTGCGCAAATGGCGGTGGCCGTTACCGGTATCGCAGGTCCCGGCGGGGCGGTAGCCGGCAAGCCGGTGGGAACCGTGTGGTTGGCGTGGGCAACCCGGGTGGGCAAGACGACTCAGGTCGTCGCGCAGCTCAAACACTTCAGAGGCAATCGAGAGTCGATACGCCGCAAAACCGTGCATGCGGCCATGAGCGGTCTGTTGCGTCTATGAGCGCGCGTGCATGACGGCCGCGGACGCTAAATCCCTGCGGTTATTTTTCGCGGCGTTGCCGGATGCGGCGACTCGGGAACGCACCGCAGCGGCGGCCGCTGCCATGGCGTTGGATTCGATTGTCGACAATGTGCCGCAGATCGAATACCACGTCACGTTGGCCTTCATCGGCGAGGTGCCGGCCACGCGACTGCACGAGCTTCGAGAGATTGGTCGTGCGCAAACCATCGAGCGGTTCGCGCTGCGTTTCGAGGCGTACGAATATTGGCCGAAACCGGAAGTGGTGGTGGCGGCGGCGCGCGTCATTCCCGCAGCCTTACAACGCTTGTGGAACCAACTGCAACGCGACTTGGCGCTGCGGGAGTTGGCAGGCGATCGCAAACGTCTGCGCCCGCATGTCACGCTGGCGAGAAAGGTCGCGCAAGCGCCTGTGCTGCAAGCCTTGTCGTGTTTCGATTGGCCTGTGACTGGGTTTTCTCTCATGCGATCCGACACGCGCGGCGCGCAGGCTCGATATACAGTAGTCGATACCTGGCAACTACTGGATAACGCCTAAAATACCTGGAGAAAGTTGATGATTTCGTTTCATATGAGGCGGGGTTGAGGCGCTGAATATGAAATAATGGAACGACACTTTGTTGAGGACTCCCCATGGAAGAGAATCGGAAAAAAGCGCTCGCGGCCGCGTTGAGCCAGATCGAAAAACAGTTTGGCAAGGGCTCGGTCATGCGCTTGGGCGATGCCGGGGCCATATATGAAGTCGAATCCATTCCGACAGGCTCGTTGGGCCTCGACATCGCACTCGGCGTCGGCGGCATACCGCGCGGCCGCGTGATCGAAATTTTCGGTCCCGAGTCCTCGGGCAAGACCACCTTGACGCTGGCGATCATCGCTTCCGCCCAAGCCAATGGCGGCACGGCGGCATTTGTGGATGCCGAACACGCGCTCGATCCGGTGTATGCGGAGAAACTCGGCGTCAAGGTCAACGATCTGTTGGTCTCGCAACCCGACACCGGTGAGCAGGCACTCGAAATCACCGACATGTTGGTGCGCTCCGGCGCGGTGGATGTGGTGGTGGTCGACTCGGTTGCCGCACTGACGCCCAAAGCGGAGATCGAGGGTGAGATGGGTGATTCGCACATGGGGTTGCAGGCGCGTCTCATGTCGCAGGCGTTGCGTAAGTTGACCGGCAACATCAAGCGCTCCAACACCATCGTGATCTTCATCAATCAAATCCGCATGAAGATCGGCGTCATGTTCGGTAATCCGGAAACCACGACGGGCGGTAACGCGTTGAAGTTCTACTCCTCGGTGCGCATGGATATTCGCCGCATCGGCGCCATCAAGAGCGGCGAGGAAGTCGTCGGATCGATGACGCGGGTCAAAGTGGTCAAAAACAAGGTTGCACCGCCCTTTCGGGAGGCAGAGTTCGAGATCATGTACGGCACCGGAATTTCCAAGGAAGGCGAGCTGATCGAACTCGGCGTGCTGCACAACATGATCGAGAAGTCCGGTTCGTGGTACAGCTACAAGGGTGAGCGCATCGGGCAAGGCAAGGACAACGTCCGCACGTTTCTGCAGAGCCACCCGGACATCGCCTTGGATATCGAGACCCAGGTACGCGCGAAGTTGATCCCCGAGAAAGCAACCATGAATCGCGGTGGCGACGTCAAAGAGGCGTAACCCGCGGACCTTTGGCGCCCGGTCGGACGTGGATCCCATGGATTCGCGGGCCGCCCGAGCCAAGGCGCTCGACTACCTGGCCCGACGCGATCACTCGTCCGCTGAAGTACGCCAAAAACTGCTCGACAAAGGCTTCGATTCCGCAATCGTAGTAGAATTACTGGAGCGGTTGTGCGTCGACAAGTTGGTCGACGACCGTCGCTATGTGGAGAACTTCGTGGGCTACCACGCGAGTCGTGGTCAAGGGCCGTTGCGGGTGAGCGCAGAGTTGCGGCGGGTCGGCATGCAAGGCGTGTTGGTCGAGGAAGCCATCGACTCCTACCCAGACTGGATTGCGCAACTCCGTAAAGCGCACGCAAAGAAGTTTGGTGCGCAGCGACCCACGCTGTACGAGGATACGCAGCGCCAAGCCCGATTCTTGGGTTACCGAGGGTTTACGGGCGCGCAGATACGAATGGCTTTAGGCTTTGATACCGACCTTGATGAAGACGTAGAGACATGATGAAACGCGATGCCAGATTGAAATCGATGTCGAGTTCGGAAATCCGGGCGAGCTTCTTGGAGTTTTTCCGCAAGAACGGGCATTCCGTGGTGCCGTCCAGCTCGTTGGTGCCGGGTAACGATCCCACGTTGCTGTTCACCAATGCCGGCATGGTGCAATTCAAGGATGTCTTTCTTGGCAAGGAGGTGCGCGACTATTCGCGGGCGGCTTCCTCGCAACGCTGCGTGCGTGCGGGCGGCAAGCACAACGACCTAGAGAATGTCGGCTACACGGCGCGTCACCACACGTTCTTCGAAATGTTGGGAAATTTTAGTTTCGGCGACTATTTCAAGCGCGAAGCCATCCATTTCGCCTGGAATTTCGTGACCGGTACGCTCGGTATTCCAAAAGACCGGCTGTGGGTAACGGTATACAAAGAAGACGACGAGGCGCAGCGAATTTGGGTCGAGGAAATCGGGTTCGATCCGACCCGATGCACGCGGTTGGGCGAGGCGTCGAATTTTTGGTCCATGGGCGAGACCGGACCGTGCGGACCCTGCACGGAGATTTTTTACGATCACGGCGCGGAAATCGCGGGCGGACCGCCGGGATCTCCCGACGAGGACGGCGACCGATACGTCGAGATTTGGAATCTGGTTTTCATGCAGTACGACCGATCGGCGGACGGCATGCTGGTGCCGTTACCGAAGCCGTCGGTTGACACGGGCATGGGGCTCGAGCGCGTCGCCGCGGTCATGCAGGGCGTGCACAGCAACTACGACATCGATTTATTCAAAAGCTTGATTCGAGCGGCGGCCGAGATCACGGGCACGGAAGATCTCGAGTCGTCGAGCTTGCGCGTCATCGCCGATCATATCCGTGCCTGTGCCTTTTTGATCGTCGACGGTGTCGTGCCGTCCAACGAGGGTCGCGGCTATGTGTTGCGCCGGATCATTCGCCGCGCGATACGTCACGGCTACAAGCTGGGTCAGACCCAGCCGTTCTTTTACAAACTGGTGCCCACGTTGGTGAGCGAGATGGGCGCCTCCTATACCGAGCTCGTGACCGGCGAGGCGCGCGTGAGCCAGATTCTGGCGCAAGAGGAGACGCGCTTTGCCGAGACGTTGGCGACCGGCATGGCCTTGCTCGATGCGGCAGCGACCAAGCTCGAGTCGACGGTCATTCCCGGTGAAACGGTATTCCGCTTGTACGACACCTACGGCTTTCCCTTCGATCTGACGGCCGACGTGGCGCGCGAACGCGGGTTGACCATCGATGAGGCAGGCTTCAACGCAGCCATGGACGCTCAGCGGGTACGGGCGCGCGCCGCGAGTAAATTCGGCGGTGAGCTGCGCGAATCGATCAAGCTGCCCGGGAGAACGAATTTCTCCGGCTATGATTTGCTCAAGGGCTCGGGCCGGATCGCGGCTCTCATCGTCGACGGCGCCCTGGTGGACTCCATGGAGGTGGGCCAAGAGGGACAGGTGGTCTTGGACCACACGCCGTTCTATGCGGAAAGCGGCGGGCAAGTCGGCGATGCCGGCACGCTGGAGAGCGTATCGGCCCGGTTTGCCGTCAACGATACCCGTAAGTTGGGCACCTCGTTCGCACACGCGGGCGTGCTCGAGTCGGGCACGCTGCGTCTGGGTGACGAGTTGCAGGCGCAGGTCGACGGCGGACGCCGTACCGCCATCGCCCTCAATCATTCGGCGACGCATCTGTTGCACGCGGCCCTCAGGCAGATCCTGGGCAAGCATGTCGTGCAAAAAGGATCGCTGGTGGCCGCCGATCGGTTGCGCTTCGATTTCTCGCACACGCAGCCTGTGTCGCCCACAGAACTGCGGCAGATCGAGGAACTGGTGAACGTGCAAATCCGCCGCAACTCGGCCGCGGAAACGCGCGTCATGGCCTTGGAGGATGCGGTGGCGGCAGGGGCCATGTCGCTGTTCGGTGAAAAGTACGACAGCGAGGTGCGTGTGCTGACGCTGGGCGATTTCTCGATGGAGCTTTGCGGGGGTACGCACGTGCAGCGGGCCGGCGACATAGGCCTGTTCAAGATCCTCAGCGAGGCGGGAGTCGCTGCCGGCGTCCGCCGTATCGAGGCGGTCACCGGCCAGGCGGCTTACGAATGGATGGTGCGAAGCGATCAGGTGTTGCGCGACGTAGCCGGCCTGTTGCGCGGCAGCCGCGAGGATGTGGATGAAAAGGTGCGTGAATTGGTCGAGCGGGCACGCCGGCTGGACAAGGAAGTCCAGCAGTTGAAGTCGAGACTCGCGAGCGGCCAAAGTGTCGACCTGTCGAGCCAGGCAAAGGATGTGGCGGGTATCCGGGTGTTGGCGGCGCAAATCGACGGTGCGGATGCCAAGGCGCTCCGCGACACCGTGGATCAGCTGCGTAACAAACTGGGCTCATCGGTGATCGTGCTTGCCACCGTCAACGCGGGGAAAATTGTGCTCGTTGCGGGCGTCTCCAGCGATCTTCTCGAACGCTTCAAGGCCGGCGAGATCGTCGGCGCGGTGGCGGCGCAAGTCGGTGGTCGCGGTGGTGGCCGAGCCGATTTCGCTCAGGCGGGCGGCACACAGCCCGAAAACCTTAAATCAGCACTGGCCGGCGTGGAAGAACTGGTACGCGGACATAAGCTCGCTCGAACTGAGTAACCGTTCGCTCTTCGAAAATGAGTTCGAGAATTGTGTACAATTTTCGAGTATTCTCCTCGCCTTCATTGAACAATCCTGCAGCACTCCGGTCTCACAGCTAGGTGAGTCGATCAGCGTTGAGGTGTGTCTCCGTTGAATCGGCACATTGCATCTTCGGATGCCAGGGAAGCTAGGAGGCGGATTATGTTGATCTTGACGAGGCGAGTGGGAGAGACCGTGATAATCGGCAACGAAGTGACGGTGACGGTTTTGGGAGTGAAGGGGAATCAGGTGCGGATCGGCGTCAACGCACCGAAGGATGTCCCGGTCCATCGCGAAGAAGTTTACGATCGGATCAAACGTGAAGAGGATGGCGATCCGGCGACCCAAACAATCCTCCCGAAATCGGCCAACGAATCCTGAAAGTTCTTTTAGCGCCACGCTTTACCTAGGCCGCCTTAGGCGGGTATCATCCCGCGCTCCTTGATTTGGGCAGCTAGCCCTCCGGGAGAGGTGGCCGAGTGGTCGAAGGCGCGCCCCTGCTAAGGGCGTAAAGGGTAACTCCTTTCGAGGGTTCGAATCCCTCCCTCTCCGCCACATAGCGTTGTTTCTCGTTCAGTGCGCCCGTAGTTCAGTTGGATAGAATGCCTGGCTACGAACCAGGAGGTCGGGAGTTCGAATCTCTCCGGGCGCACCATTTATTCCGTGCCCGAAAACCCTTTACGGGCACCCAACGGTCGGCGTTCCAATTCAAACTCACGACAGAAGACAAGGGAGTTCGACAACTTGGCCGTCTGCGGACAAGTTGGACGCTGATGCGCGCAGCGCGGCGGCGGGCCGGAGCAAAGCGGAGGCCGAGCGGCGTCTGCCGCGAGCAATCTCTCCGGGCGCACCATTTATTCCGTGCCGGCGGCATCTCATCGTACAGACCGTTCGTACAGCCAAGCCATGATCACGTCGAGAACTGCGGCTGGACTGTCACTCACATCCACTGTTAGCGACGTTTCATCTAAATCGGGTGGCTCCAACGCATCCAGTTGTGACGCCAGCAGCCCGGCTGGCATGTATTCATGATGGCGCAACGCTAGGCGGGCAGCGAGAAGCGCTGGAGTTGCGGCGAGGTAGACGAATGTCATTTCGGGGGCTGCTCGGCGCAGTACTTCTCGGTATGCGCGTTTGAGCGCAGAACATGCGACCACTACGCCTCCGCCAGCAAGCACATTGGCTACTGCGCGAAGCCAGGGCTCGCGATCTAAATCATCCAGAGGCATGCCCGCAGCCATTTTCTTTTTGTTCGACTCAGGTTGGAGCCGGTCTCCGTCCACAAAGCTAAAATCGAGTTTCTGCGCCAACAGCGGACCTAAGGTGCTTTTACCTGCACCGGAGACCCCCATGAGAACGATGCTCATGCGGATGGCTCATCTCGTCGGTTCGGCAGGGCGATGAGGCCACCGCCTGCGAGTCCGACGCAAACGGCAACCGACAAAAATGCCGGCGCATTGGAGCAGTCAGCGCGCTCGAGAAGGTAATTCTGTACGATGGGCAGACCACGCCATTGCAATCAATGGCGCTCCGAGAAATATCATGTTGACGCCGGCATATAGACCTATGACCCACGCGGCCGTCGCCGGCCATCCCCGCCAAATCAGGAATGCCATTGCCACGTTGATGAGGCCTCCGCAAAGGGTCCACGTCCGGGTTCTTGAATACCGGCGCTGCGAAAACGTCATGTAAAGCGTGGTTATGCCTTCGATCAAAAAGAAGGCTGCCAAAAGAATGGTCAGCGTTACCGCGCCCTGTATCGGGCGCGTCACCAGTAACACTCCGGCCACTAGGGCGATAAATCCGCTGAACATCGACCACCAGAGTCCGGGGAGATGTTTCTTTCCATAGAGCGTCACGATGCGGGCGATTCCGCCGACGCACAACAGCCAACCAACCAAGATATCGATTCCCAAGGTCGAGAAGGTGGGGAGCGTAATCGACAGAATCCCGAGAAAAAGCATCAGCACACCGATGAACAGGAGCATCTTCCAATGCGTGTGAACCGCCGTGAGCGCGCGATCGCGGATTTCCTGCAGGTTGGGCGATATTATCGAGGCCATCACATATTCCTGGCGCAGCACGCCATTATTCGTGGGACGGACAGTCGTCCGCATCGTCGAAATTCAATACACATGCGATTGGCGCACCGTTGCCGCACGACACAACGACGTTATAGGGATGGTCTCACCGCGTCTGTTCGTTAGAAGACATAATACGTCTGCCGGGCGATAAGAAACCAGGATCCATGGATGTCTTTCAGGGAATAGTCGCGCCACACGCGACCTGCGCATGAGTCGGTCGCAATAACTCGCTCGGCAGCGCGAGGGCGTTACCTGAAAGCGGCGTCAGGTGGAAGCCGGTTTTCTCGCGATCTGGAGTTTTTCGACCTGGTGTTTCGTAAAGCGTGCATCGTAGATCGAGCGACCATCGAGCGTACGCGCAACCACCGTGGCGGTTACCACGATGACGATCAGCGGCAAGATGAAGGATCGGTCATGGCCGGTGAGTTCGATCATCAGCACCACGGCCGAGATCGGTCCATGCGTGGTGGCGGCAAGTACGGCGGCCGCGCCTAAAACGGCGAATAAGCCGGCGGGCGAGCCCGGCCATACCAGTGTCCAGACAAATCCCAGTGTGCCGCCCAGCAATGCGCCCAATGCCAACGATGGTGTGAACAGCCCGCCCGGTACGCCACTGCCGAGACACGCCACGGTGGCCAAAGGTCTCAGAAACAGCAACGTCACCAACAGCAAGGGCGGTACTTGGCTCGTGAACGCCAACTGCGCTATATCCCTGCCGTTGCCGAGCAACTGCGGAAAGACGATGGAGGACGCCCCCAGTGCTGCCAGCACGATGATCGGAGCGACGAGTCGGCGCCACCCGGTGGGTTTGTTGCGATCCGCCCAGGCCACGAATCGTACGTAGCCCACCGAAGCCAATCCCGCGAGCGGCCCCGCGATTAATGCCCAACTCACCACGGATACCGATGAGGGGTAGGCCGGTATCAGATAGGTGGGAGCATCTGGCAACACCAGCCAGGAGACGGCGGTAGCGACGGCGGATGCCAGCAACGCGGGCAATATCAGCCTGAGGGCGAGGACGCCGCGAAGTACTTCGAGCGCGAACAAAGCCCCACCCAACGGTACACCGTATGCGGCGGCCATGCCCGCTCCCGCGCCGCAGGCGACGAGCAACCGCCGTTGCTCATCAGAGAGGTGTGCTCTGTCCGCCAACTCATTGGCAATCACCGCTCCCGTCTGCTTGGGAGCGCCCTCACGTCCGAGCGAAGCACCCATGCCGACGACGAGGATGGACAACACCGCGCTGCCGAGAGTGCGCACGGTCGGCATGCGTCCCGCGTTCAAGGATATCGCCTCGGTGATATCGATGCCGTTCCCACTGCTCAGACGGCGCAACACGACCTGACCGGCTCCTGTCAAAAGACCCGCGCCCAGTAGAACCCACAGATGGCGCCACGCACTCGCCTGCGTTGCGGCTACGAGCAAGTTAGGTCCAGGCCATGCGACACGTTGCACTAACTCGAGCAGCTTCGTGAGAGCCGCTGCGCCCACGCCGGCACCGACACCCGTGAACAACACCGCCCCCCAGAAGCGCAGCGCGCCTGTGGTGGAAAGCGTCGGCGGAATGCTCGGATCAATATCCTCGATCGTTGCCACAAAAAGGCCTTGATGTTGATGCGAGAACACCGCATTTGTTGCGCCAAGCCGGAAAATTAACCCTTGCGGCGCTATATCGTTGGACCATTCGTTTACTCAGCGAGAGAGGGCTGACCTAGAAAAGGAG
>CAZZXZ010000119.1:0-10852 GCA_964658135.1 uncultured Acetobacteraceae bacterium
TTTCATCGGCGCTTACCTGCTGCGTTTGTTCGCGCCCGGCAAGGTGCTGGCCACTGTGGCCGCCGTCGTCGTCGCGCTCATCGTGCTGTCCGCCAATTCCATCGGCGCTGTATCGGGGTGGTCGCTGCTCGCCATCGGGTTATTCAATTCAATCATGTTTCCCACGATATTTTCGCTGGCGAGCGAGGGATTGGGGAAACGCGCGGCGGAGGGCTCCGGCGTCATTTGCATGGCCATCGTCGGCGGCGCGGTCGTCCCCTTGGTCACCGGCAACGCCGCCGATTACTGGGGTCTGAAAACCGCCCTGGCCGTCCCCGCCGTGTGCTACGGCGGAATTCTATTATACGGTTGGTTTTCGCGCCGATCGGTGCGTTCGGCGACGGCCTCCTAATCATCCATTTCGTTGAGGAATACCATGACCTACACAACTTTGAAAGGTAGCGAGCGTCTTGCACTGGCCGGTGCTCGAGTCGTGGCCCCGGCCGACGTCACCGAGCGATTGGAAGTCAGTGTCATCGTGCGCCGGCGTGCCGCGCCCGATCTTAAGTCCCGGGTGGCCTCTCTGGCGGCCGGCGATCGCTCCAGCGGCTTCATGAGTCGCGATCAGTTCGCGCGTTCGCACGGTGCGGACGCAGCGGACTTTGCCAGCATCGCCAAATTCGCCGCAGCTCATGGACTTTCCGTCGTACATGAACACGTCGCGCGGCGGACTACGACCTTGTCCGGCACGGTGGCGCAATTCAGCGCGGCGTTCGCCGTACAACTCATGCAGATGAGTCACCCCGCAGGCACCTATCGGGGCCGCACCGGACAGATTCGTATTCCCGCCGAACTGGATGGCATCGTCGAAGCGGTGCTCGGCCTGGACAATCGTCCACAGGCGAAGACGCACTTCCGGGTGCGGCCGTCGGTGGGGGTCCAAGGCACCAAAGCCGCGAGTGCGGCCGCTGTGTCCTACACACCCATTCAAGTAGCGGACCTGTACGGTTTTCCGGCGGGTACCGGGGCGGGCGAGTGCGTGGGTTTGATCGAACTCGGCGGCGGCTATCGACCGGCGGATCTCGACACCTATTTTTCCGGCTTGGGCGTCGCGTCGCCCACGGTGCTGGCCGTGTCGGTCGATCAAGGTACGAATGCCCCCACCGGCGCAGGCAACGGGCCCGACGGCGAGGTCATGCTCGACATTGAAGTGGTGGGCGCCATCGCGCCGCAGGCGAAGATCGCGGTGTATTTCGCCCCCAATACCGATGCCGGGTTCCTCGACGCCATCACCACGGCCATTCACGATACCACCCACCAGCCGTCCGTGATCTCGATCAGCTGGGGCGGTCCGGAATCTTCGTGGACATCCCAGGCCATGACGGCAATGGACGACGCGTTTCAGGCCGCCGCCGCCATGGGGATCACCGTCTGCGTGGCATCCGGCGACAATGGTTCGAGCGACGGCGCGACCGGTGGCGGCGATCAGGTCGATTTTCCGGCATCCAGTTCGTTCGCGTTGGCGTGCGGCGGTACCAGCCTGCGGGCGACGCAGAGCGCTCTGGACGGTGAAACCGTGTGGAACGACGGCGCCGGCGGCGGCGCGAGCGGCGGCGGGATCAGCAGCTTCTTCAAGCTGCCGACCTGGCAACAGGGTCTGCAGGCGCTGAAAGGCAAAGGCAAACCCGTGGCTCTGACCATGCGCGGTGTTCCCGACGTGGCGGGCGATGCGGATCCCGAGACCGGCTACGAGGTGCGCGTGGATGGCACCGACACCGTCATTGGCGGCACGAGCGCGGTTGCCCCCCTATGGGCTGCGTTGATCGCGCGCATCAACGCGACGGCCGGCAAACCGGCCGGCTTCGTCAACCCGCAGCTGTACGCCAATCCCGGCGCGTTGCGCGATGTGACGAATGGCAACAACGGCGATTTCGAGGCCACGGCGGGTTGGGATGCCTGCACGGGTCTCGGCAGTCCCGGCAAAAACGTGGCGGGCGTCCTCTAACTTCAATGCAGATGAAACGAGCCGCCGGTGCCGAACAGGCCCAGCAATCCCGTCAAGATCAAATAGATGGCCACGATGTAATTCAAGAGGCGCGGCACGATGAGAATGAGAATGCCGGCCAGCAAAGCCACCAACGGTGCGACGCTGAGATTCATGTTCAAGGCCATGGTTAGTCTCCTGATGTCTATTGAGCGGGTCACAGTTTAGTAAAAATAGAGGGGCGTTCGTTAGGGGAAACTGTGACTTTTTCAGTCGCTCGAGCGCGCTAAACGGCGTAGCTTCGTGCTCAGTCATGCACACGTTCAAAGGGATCTTGTCGGGGGCGTTAATCTTGCCGCTATGGGCGTGGTGCCCCATGGCGCAAGCCGCCTGCATCGCCAATCCCGATCCGGTCATGCGTCAGCTGCAACGCGGCGTGGAGCGCGACGCGACCCGCACCTTGAAGCAGATCCAGAATCGGCTCGACGCCGCGGTGCACGAAGCGGGCGACGCCACCCGGTTGGCGTCGCTCCATGCGGTTCAAGCCGAGGCCTACGGCATGCTCGAACTGGCCGCGGAGGCGCGTGCCGCCGCCGAGCGTGGCCTGCAACTCGTCACCGATGCGCAAGATCCGGTGCGTTTGGATCTGCTCTCCCAGCATGCCGAAAACGTCCACGACGGTGCGGGGCTGGCCCGTGAAATTAAGGTCATCGAGAGCGCACGCCTCGCGCAGCCGAGCGGTTCGGTGCAGGCGACCTGCCTGCTCATAACACGCGGTCTGCTGGAGAACCGCCAGGATCGGGCCGACCTCGCCCTCGTGAGCTTGACGCAGGCCTATCGCGCGACGGCGCCGGCGCCGGTCAGCGACGCCCATGTCGCCGCCGCGGCGGGTTTGTCCGTTGTCATGCGCGGCATGGGCGATTACGCTCAGTCGCTGGCCTTGAATCAGGAACAGATCGACTGGGCCACCGCGCACCAGTCGACGTTGAGCCTGTCGGTGTCGAGATTCATGCGCGCCCAGATACTCAAAACGATGGGCAATTACGCGGCGGCGCTCGTCGACTTCGCGCGCGCGCGGCAGCTCAGCGTGGTGCTGGACGATGAACAAGGCGTCGCGTATGCGGATCTGCGCACGTGCGAGACGCATATCGACCTCGGCGACCTGGATTCGGCGGATCGCGAATGTAGCAGCGCACGCGCGGTGTTCGCGGCGGCGCAAGCGGCCGATACGGTGAAGGAAGCACAGGCATTGCAGGCGCGCATCGAGCTGTCGCGCGATCGGCCGGCTGCCGCGCTCGCCATGCTCAATGCGGTGTTGGATCGGGGCGGGGCCGATCTGTCGCCGTCGCACGTGGCGGCGCTTTACGAGTTGCGCGCCCGCGCTAATGCTGCGCTGCATCGCTACGCCGATGCGTATCAGGACCTGCTCGAGTACGCCCAACGTTACGCACGGGCCAATGAAGCTCAACGGCTCGAGCAGGCAGGCGCGTTGCGCGCGAGATTCGAAACCGATCGGGCGGTCGGACGCTCTGCGCGGTTGGAACACGAACTCAGCGTCTCGCAGGAACGCACCAGTCATCAGGCCCGGGAGCTGAGGTGGAATGCGGTGGCGGTGCTCGTGAGCTTGATAGTCATCTCCTCGCTCATCTATTTTTTGCTCACCAATCGCCGCTACCGGCAACAGCTGATCCAACTCGCGAGCCTGGACGGCTTGACGGGACTGCCCAATCGCCGTCGGACGGCCGAATTGGCGACGGCGGCTTTGACGCACTCGCGCGCTTCCCGTCAACCGCTCACGCTTGCCATCATCGACATGGATCACTTCAAAATCATCAACGATCGCTGCGGACACGCGGCCGGCGATCACGTACTGAAGGAGTTCGCACGCGGCGGCGCCGCCGCCTTGCGTGATGCCGACATCCTCGGCCGCTGGGGTGGCGAGGAGTTCTTGTTGGTCATGCCGGGCGCTTCGCTCGAGGTGGCGGTCGCGAATCTGGAACGGCTGCGGACGATGATTTTCGGCATCCGCCTGCCGGCATCCGGGGTGGGTCTGCGGGTCTCCTTGAGTGCCGGACTTGCCGCCTTCGACAACAATGTGAAATCGCTGGACGATCTGATCGCGCGCGCAGACAGTGCGCTGTATGCCGCGAAAAACGACGGTCGCGACCTCGTTCGCATTGCCGATGCGAGTTTCATCACGGGATCGCATGCGATCCGGCGGGCGCAGCGCCAGTAGGAACCATATTCCGCGCCCACGGTCCATTCGGCATGGGTGAGTCAGAGCGAGGGTCAGCGCTACGTCGATACATGATCCTTGGCATCGTCTCGTTGCTGCATGGCGTGTTGATCGCCGTGCTATTAACGCGCGGGCCGATCCGAGGCGGCGCCCGGGCGGCGCCGCAGGCTCTCGTCGTGACATTCTTGCCGACGGCGAACCTCGTGAAAATCACCGCAGATAATTTACCGCCGAATCGTTTGACCGGGGCGGCTACGCTGTCCGTCGCGCCGCCGCAGCTCGGGTCGCTGGGACAATCCCCGCTGGCGTCCGGCACGCTGGGCAACGGTGCGGGTGTCGACTGGACCGCGGAAGCGCATCGCGCGCTGCAAGCCTTCGAGATTCGTCACAATGAAGCGGCCGGCAGCGAAGCGAGCGCGAGTCCCGTGGGAGACGACGCGTGGTGGCCGCGGGAGCCGCATCGAGCGGGGGAGCAATATAAAACCGCGGGTGGAGATTGGATCGTCTGGATCAACGCGAGTTGTTACCAGGTGGCGAGTGCAGGGTCGACTTATGGTGCCGGCACTGCGGGCGGTCAAACCGTGTGTCCGCGCCGCGAACCTTCGGGCGCCGCGAACCGAGCGGCCGCCGACTGACGATTGGTGCCCAGGAGAGGACTCGAACCTCCACGAATTGCTCCACTGGTACCTGAAACCAGCGCGTCTACCAGTTCCGCCACCTGGGCAAGATGGTCCCTCAGCAAGGCGCAGGAATGTACGCACCCGCCATGGGCTTGTCAATGCGTGCGGCGTGACCCGGGCTTTGCAGAGCACCATATTGGCGCGAGAGCGTCGTCGTCGGCACCAATGTCGGGCAACTCGCCGAGAGTGGTCGAATGAGTTTGTGTTTCGGAACCGCGCCGTTATAAAACACAGGCTAGCGATAAAATAACGAGGGATGCGGATGAAATGTCTACGAGAGCTGACCACCGTGACCGCGGCGGTGCTGACTGCGTTGTATGGCGAAGCGGCGAGCGGTACCGCGGTCGACGATAATGCCTTGGCCGAAGTCGTCGTGACGGCAACGCGCCGGGCGGTGTCCGCGCAGGACCTTCCCATCAGCATCACGGCGGTCAGCGGCGCGGCCTTGCAACAGCAGGGCATCGACGATATCGCCGGCCTCGCGCATTCCATGGCGGGCGTCGATTTTACCGACAAGGGCCCGTTCGGCGGAGTCAACGGCGCCACCCTGGTCATCCGCGGTTTGAACAGCGAAGCCACCGGCGGACAGGTGGCGCTCGCCACGCCGATCATCCCGCCGGTCGCAACCTATGTGGACGACACCCCCTTATTCGTCAATCTGCGCCTCCTCGATCTCGATCACGTCGAAGTGTTGCGCGGACCTCAGGGGACTTTGTATGGTTCGGGGTCGCTCGGCGGCACGATCCGCTTCGTGCAGAACGCGCCGGACCTCTCCGGCTTCGACGCCCGCGCCGAGGTCGGCCTGAGCAAGACCGCGCACACCCATGCGTTGAACGAGGACGTCAACACCATGTTGAACCTACCCTTGTCAGAAACCGTCGCGGTCCGCTTGAATGCAAGCTGGACGGACGAGGCGGGTTTCATCAACCAACCCAATTTGTACGTGCTCGATGCAACGGCCGCTCCGGTGGCCGCGCAGCCGGGAAATCTGTTGAGTGCGCCGAAAACGTACTCCAAGGACGGTACCAATTCGTATGGATATCGAACCGCGCGCATCGCCGCGTTGTTCAAACCGAATGACGAATTCCATGCCCAATTGAGTTACTACTATCAAGTCTCGGGCGCCGATGGATTTCCGTATGCATCCCCGCAGTATGGCTTGAGCGCACTGTCCTCGACGGATCACACGCAAGCGACCACCTTCGACAAGGTCGACTTGTTTGCGTTGACACTGGAAGGTGATCTGGGTTTTGCGACGCTGACCTCGAATACCTCGTGGGCGCACCACAACAATCAGTCGAGCAGCGACTTGACCAGCTTGTACGACAACTTCTCGTTTTATTCTTCGCTCTACGGCGCGAATCCGCGAGTCTTGGTGACGGGTCACGATGAGCTCGACGACAAGCCCTGGTCGCAGGAATTTCGTTTGGCATCGAAGACCGGCGGCTTCGTCGATTGGATCGGTGGCTTGTTCTTCAAAAACGAGACCACCGACATCGCGGAGCACGAATTCTATCCAGGCTATCTGGATTACTTCAACGCGTGCGTGCCCGCGTATGGAGTCAGTGCGGGCGACGGCGTCACGCCTTCGCAGTGCGGCATCGGCGAAACCGCCTACACGCCGGGAAGTCCGGCGAGCACCGTCGATGGCATTTCCATCGTCAAGGACCAGGCTTACATCGGCGACTTCGAGACGCATTTCAAGGATCTTGCCGCGTTTGGGGAACTCACCGCGCACGTCACGTCGGATTGGAGCGTGACCGCCGGAACGCGCGTCTTCAAACAAACGGTTTCGCAATCGCAGCAGACCGGTCTTCTGTTCGACGGTGCGACGTCCATTGCAAACATGTCGCTCAGCGACAGCGTCCGGCGCGCGCTCTGGAAGATCAATACGTCCTATCAACTGGACCAGACCAACCTGGTCTATGCCACCTGGTCGCAGGGCTTTCGCCGCGGCGGCGTCAATGCGTTACCGCCCACCGAAGCGGCGGTGAACTATGTGACGAACCCCGGGTTGTACAAGGTGCAGCCGGATACGGCGGACAATTACGAACTGGGTGTGAAAGGCACGCTGGCGAACCGGCTGCGCTACTCGGCCGACATCTTCGACATTCAGTGGCACAACGTGCAGGAAGGGGCGCAGCTCACGCCGCTGGTGTTGCCAGGCGCCATCAATGTCGGTAATGCGTTCAGCCGCGGCTTGGAAAGCGAATTGTTCGCCAGTTTCACGGCTCATTGGTCGGCGCAGCTCGAATATACGTACGACCAGACCAAGTTGACGTCGTATTCGGCCCTCGCCTTGGCGGGTCTCTCGGTGCCCCCGCCGGCCGTCGGGGCGCCACTGCCCGGCACGCCGAAGACCAGTCTCGCGGTCGGCGTCGAGTATGGACACCTGCACTTGGCCGGCGGCGAGATGCGGTATGCGTTGAGCGCTCATTACCAAAGCGCCGTGGTGCCGGCGCTGTCGGCGACGATTCCGACCGTCGCGGGCTATACGATGGCGGACGCGCGCGCCAGCTACTCGGTGACGCATTGGACGGGATCGTTGTACGTCGACAATCTCACCAATCGGGTGGGCGTCATGTCGTATTCGGACCCGTCCAATTACGGAACCTCCTACCAGGCCTTGGTGTCAAGGCCGCGCACCATCGGCCTGACCCTGAGCTATGCATTCAAGGAACGCTGAAAGCTGCTACCCTCGTGCGCCGAATAATCCAGCTTAAGGCTTCCATATCACATGACACGACGCGGTCCCAAGGGCGCACGCGGAGCCCCATCCGGGGACCAGCAGGCCGATTCGACCGATTGGCGCGGCGAGGATCCGAACCTTGAATTCGAGAAATCGCGCTATGCGGAGCCGATTGCCAGCCGCGAATTGCTGCTCAAGCACTTGGCGGAGGCGCAGGAGCCGCTGACGGCCGCCCGGCTCGCCAAGCGACTCGGCTTGGATTCCGATAAGCAGCGCGACGCACTGACGAAACGGTTGGCGGCGATGGTGCGCGACGGGCAGGCCATCGAGGGACCGAACGGTTTCGGCATCGCCGGCGACGGTGAACGGGTCGCAGGCCGCGTGCGCGGCCGCGCCAACGGCGATGTGCTGGTGCTACCGGATGACGGGTCTGCGCCGTTGGTGTTGGCTCGCGCCGACACGGCGACCTTGATGCACAACGATCGCGTCGAAGTTTTGGCGGTGGGCATGAACGAGCGTGGCAGGCGCATCGCGCGCCTGATTCGGCGCACCAGCGACGGCCCTAAACAGCTGGGCGGCATCTGGCGCACGACGCAAGGCCGCGGCCGCGTGGAGCCGGAGGATCCCGGTCATTGGTATACGGTGGAGGTGGCGCAACGCGACCGGCACCGCGCGCAGGACGGCGACAATGTGGTCGTCGACATCA
This sequence comes from uncultured Acetobacteraceae bacterium, assembly GCA_964658135.1. Lineage (GTDB taxonomy): Bacteria > Pseudomonadota > Gammaproteobacteria > Steroidobacterales > Steroidobacteraceae > Bog-1198. The sequence goes on from CAZZXZ010000119.1 coordinate 8,275, forward strand.
CGAAACGGCCGCAGGGCGATTCGCCCGCGCAAGGCCGCATCATCGAAGTGCTCGACAATGCGCGACCGTCGGATCTGGCCGCCCGGTTCGCCATCCTGCGGCACGATCTACCCGAGGCGTTCCCGCCCGACGTCTTGCACGAGGCGAACCTTTTCGAGCCCGAGGTCAAGGCGGAAGACCGCGCCGGCCGCGAGGATCTTCGCGAACTGCCCTTGGTGACCATCGATGGTGCGGATGCCAAGGATTTCGACGACGCGGTCTATGCCGAGCCGGTGAGGGGCGGCGGCTGGCGGCTGGTGGTTGCAATCGCCGATGTGAGCTACTACGTCCGCTATGGCAGCAAGCTGGATCTCGAGGCGCGCGCGCGCGCCACGTCGGTGTACTTCCCGGACCGGGTGCTGGCAATGCTGCCCGAGCATTTGTCCAATCATCTGTGCTCGCTGATGCCGCGCGTCGAGCGGCTCGCGTTCGTGTGCGACATGCGGGTCAGCAAGACTGGCAAGCTCTCGCGCGGAAGGTTCTACGAGGCGGTGATTCGTTCGCATGCGCGCCTGACTTATGACCAAGCGTGGGCGTATCTGGAAAACCCGCAGGGTGCCGCAGGCGATGCGTTGGCGCCGGCGGTACGGACGTCTCTACATAGTTTGTATGCGATTTACGGGGTGCTCAAGAAGGCGCGCGATGCGCGCGGCGCATTGGACTTTCGTGGCGGCGAAACCAAGGCGCGCATCGGCGAGAATGGCCGGATCGACGGCTTTTATGCGGTGATGCGCAACGATGCGCATCGGATGATCGAGGAGTGCATGATTGCCGCCAACGTCGAGGCCGCGGTGGCGTTGCGCGTCGCCAAGGCCGGCGCGCTGTTCCGGGTGCATGGTCAGCCCGAGGACAAGCGAGTCACCGAATTGCAAAAGGTCCTCAACGCATTGCAGGTCGGCGCGATTTTTTCGGAAAAACCGACACCGCGCGAATTTCGTCAATTGACCGACAAACTGGTGGCCAGGCCGGACGGTTTGCTGCTCGAATCGCTGATCATCCGTTCTCTGGCGCAAGCCGTCTATCAGCAGACGAACATCGGTCACTTCGGCCTCGCGCTCGAGGAATATGCCCACTTCACCTCGCCCATACGCCGCTATCCCGACCTGTTGGTGCACCGCGCTCTGAAGGCTGCGGTATTGCACAATACGACGTCGGGCCGCAAATACACCACCGCGGAATTGCAGGCCCTCGGGGCGGAAAGCTCGCAACGCGAGCGGCGCGCCGATGAGGCCTCGCGCGACGTGATGGGCTATCTCAAGTGCCTGTATCTCGAGCCGCGGGTGGGTGAGACGTTCGATGCGACCATCTCGAGCGCTCTCGAGTTCGGTTTGTTCGTGCAACTCAAGGAAGCGCCCATCGACGGGCTGGTGCACATCTCCGCGATACCGGGCGATTATTGGGAATTGGAAAATGGCGGCATGGGCTTGGTGGGACAACGCACCGGCCGCCGCTGGCAGATGGGCGACTCGGTCCGCGTGCGCTTGACCCGGGTCGATTTGACGCAACGTCAGATCGATTTCGAATTGCTCGACGCCGACGCCGCCGTTTCGCACGGTACGGTGCGCGCGCCGCGGCGCGGCGGCAACGGAGGTGGTGGAGCGCGACGCGGCGGATCGGGCGGCGGTGGCCGCGGCGGCAAGCAGGGCGGGCGCGGCGGCCGCCACTAGGCCCAAGGTGGTCGTGTCCGACGTCAAGCGCCATTTAGTCTACGGTCTGCACGCGATTGCCGGCGTCATCGACAGGGCGCCGGAGCGGTTGCTGGAACTATGGATCGCTCAGCCGCGCGATGACAGCCGTGTGCGGGAACTGACCGAACGGGCCACGGCGGTGGGCGTTCGAGTTCAGAGCGCGAGCGCCGATGTGCTCGGCAAACTCGTCGGCGATGTGGTGCATCAGGGTGTGGTGGCATCGGTGCGTCCGCTCAAAGCCTGGAACGAACACGATTTGGCCGGCTATCTGAATGGTATCGACGAGCCGCTGCTGCTGGTGCTCGATGGCATCACCGATCCGCATAATCTGGGCGCTTGTTTGCGCACGGCCGATGCGGCGGGCGTCCATGCGGTGATCATCCCCAAAGATCGTTCCGCTGCCGTGGACGGCGTGGTTCGCAAGGTCGCGGCGGGCGCGGCGGAGTTCGTGCCGGTGGTCAGCGTCACCAATCTCGCGCGCGCGCTCGACGGCATGAAGGAACGCGGCATCTGGGTGGTGGGTACGGCCGGCGACGCCGGGCAAACCTTGTACGCAGCCGATCTGAAGCGGCCGCTCGCTCTGATTCTGGGCGCGGAGGGCGCCGGCATGCGGCGCCTGACCCGGGAACGCTGCGATTTCGTGGTGCGCATCCCCATGGATGGCTACGTAAATTCCTTGAACGCATCGGTCGCCGCCGGAGTGGCCCTCTTCGAGGCTCGCCGGCAACGGCGCGGTTGACCCGGAGGGCTCCGAGCGCGTATTCTTCGCGCTCTTTTTCGCCGGCCTACCGGCATTACTCCTTGCCTCACCGCTCGCAACGGGAGGCTACAACCGTAGGGAGCCTACAATG
>CAZZXZ010000120.1:0-10849 GCA_964658135.1 uncultured Acetobacteraceae bacterium
GCCGTCAACAGGATGGGGATACCGGGATAATTTCTCGCGACCACCATGGTGGAGGCCATGGACCACGTCATGCCGAGGGCGCAAAGGTTGCCCGTCAAGGCGCCGCGGTCGCCCCAGCCGACCATGATCGCGACCCCGATCAGCGCCACGAAGCTGGCCACCATCGCCCGACGCGTCGCTTTCTCGCGCAGCGCGACCCAGCCCAATCCGGCGGCGAGAAACGGTGCCGTGGCGTAGATCACCGCCACGTTGGCGACCGTGGTGTGCGTCAGCGCCGATAGATAAAAAATCATGCCCGCGGCGGATTGTACGACGAACAGCCAGCCCAGCCAGCCTAACCGACCCAGCCTGCGCAGGAGCTGCCGTTGGCGCAGGACGAGCATGGCGAGCACGAGGCCGAGTGCTCCGAAAATGCCGCGCCACGCCAGCATCGTCCAGTTGTCGAGATGGATCAGCCGCGTGAACAGGCCCCCGAGACTCCAGGCGACCGCGGATGCCGTGACGAGCATGAAGCCCGAGCGGTGTGCGGTGCGGCTGCCCATGGGCGAGGGGTGGCGTCGAGCCGTCGAGCGCTCAGCTCTTCTCGATGACTCCGGTGTCGGCGTGATCCGGCGCGCCACGCAGCCGCGGTGCGCGTTCGTCGATGTACATGATCTCGTGCTGCCCGACCTGCACCACGTCGCCATCGTTCAAGTTGTGGCGGCGTACCCGCTTGGATTGCACGTAGATACCGTTGGTGCTGTTCAAGTCTTCGATGACGCAGGCATCCGCATGAGTGACTATCTGACAATGATGGCGGCTGATGAATTTGCTGTCGATCTGCACGTCGTTATCGACGGTGCGGCCGATCACCAGGCGTCCGGGTTTGAGTTCCAGCTCCACCACGGTCTTGCCCTCGCTCGCGAGCAGTATTCTGCCGACGGTATCGCCGACGGAACCTTCGACTCTGCGCGGCAGCGCAATGTTCGGCAACGGCATCCGGTTGGTGGCGGCGGCGAACTCCACCCACTGCAATTCGCGGATCGCCGCCTCGAGACTGGCCGCCGTCACCGTATCCTGATCGCGACCGAACGCCGCCATCATGGCCGTGTCGCACAAGGTGTTGACGAGTCGGGGCACGCCACCGGTGAATTTGTAAACCGTTTCGTAGGTATCTTCCGCAAAGATCCGGCGTCCCTGCGAGCCGGCCACTTCCAGCCGATGGTCTATGTACGCACGGGTTTCCACCCGCGTCAGAGCGGCGAGGTGGAAGCGCAGGCGCACGCGCTGCGCAAGCTGGATTAGTTCCTGCGAGTTCAGCTTGTCGTTGAGCTCCGGTTGGCCCGCGAGGATGATGCGCAGCGCCTTTTCCTTGGTGGTCTCCACGCCGGACAGCATGCGCACTTCTTCCAGCACGCGATGGCTCAAATTTTGCGCCTCGTCGACGATCAAGAGCACCTTGCGCCCGCTGTTGTGCTGCTCCATCAAGTATTGATTGAGAGTGGCGAGCACTTCCGGCTTGCGCATGTTGAAGGGCGAAAAGCCGAACTGCACCAACACGGTTTGCAAAAAGGCGGTGGGCGACAGCTGGGTCTGGTTGATTTGCGCCACCACCACTTCGTTCTGCAGTTCACGCAGAAACGTTTCGATGAGCGTGGTCTTGCCCGCGCCGATCTCGCCGGTGATCACCACGAACCCGTCCGTGAACCAGATGGTCGATTCCATGTACGCCTTGGCGCGCGCATGCTGCTTGCTCAAGTACAGGAACTGCGGGTCGGGACTCAACCGAAACGGCAGTTCATGGAGTTTGAAGAGTTCTAAGTACATGTGCCGGGCAGTTTAATCAATTTCAAGACGTCGGCCAGAGCCTTGTTCCGATCCCTGGCGGTGGGTCTCAGTATCGTGCAATGGCCGAGTTTGCGGCCAGGACGGGGCTCTTTGCCGTAATCGTGAAAGGCGAGTCCCTCGATCCGCAGCAGCCGGTCGCGATCCGGTACGGTGCCCAGGAAATTGATCATCGCCGTATGTCCCAAAGGTCGCGTATCGCCCAACGGCAGATCGCAGATGGCGCGTAGGTGGTTTTCGAATTGGCTGGTGATGCTGCCCTCGATGGTCCAATGGCCGGAGTTGTGCACGCGCGGAGCCATTTCGTTGGCAACCAGACGGCCGTCCACCACGAAGAATTCGATGGCCAGGATGCCCACGTAAGACAACGTCTCCATGACTCTTTTCAAATAGCGCCGTGCCAAGCGTGTCAGCGCCACGTCGTGGAAGGGAGCGAGACCGTAGCGCAAGATGCCGCCCGAATGCGTGTTGGCGGACAGGGGGTAGTAGACGATGTCGCCCGCCGCCGAACGCGCGCCGATCAGCGATACTTCGCGCGCGAAGCGTTGGAATTTCTCGTAGATCAGGCCGCGGCCGCCGATCGCCGACCAGGCATCGCCGATCCGGTTCGACCGCTCGACGACACACTGGCCCTTGCCGTCGTAGCCCAGGCGGCGCGTTTTGAGCACGCCCGGCATCCCCAATGCGGCGGTGGCGCGCAGCAGATCCTCGTAGCTGTCGACCGCAGCATGTGCCGCCACGGGAATCTTCAGCTTGGTAAACAGCGCCTTCTCATGCAATCGATCCTGCGAGATCTCGAGCGCCTGACGCGGCGGGCGCACCGTCGTCAACGCCGCCAGCGGTGCGAGCGCCGCCCCGGAAATATTTTCCCAATCGAAGGTGACGACGTCGCTGCATGCCGCCAGTTCGGCGAGCTTCTCAGAGTCTTCCAGTTCACCCAACAGGATGGGCGCGACCTGTGCGCCGGGCGCGTCGGCGGCGCGGTCGAGGAAGACGCAGCGTAGCCCCAACGGATAGCCGGCAAGCGCCAGCATGCGCCCCAGTTGCCCTGCGCCCACGATGCCCACCCTGGAGACCTTCAAGGCTAGCGGGGATCCGGCTTGGCGAGCACAGCCGCCGTTTGAGCAGCGCGAAAGGCGTCGAGCGCAATGCGTACTTCGATGTGTTCGTTGGCGAGAATCGCGGCGGCGAACAAGGCGGCGTTCTTCGCGCCGGCCGGTCCGATGGCGAAGGTCGCGACCGGCACGCCGCTCGGCATCTGGGCGATGGACAACAAGGAATCCATGCCGTTCAGGCTCTTCGAATGCACCGGCACGCCGAGCACCGGCACGGACGTCTTGGCCGCCGTCATTCCCGGCAAGTGCGCGGCCCCTCCCGCACCCGCGATGATGGCCTTCAACCCGCGATCGCGAGCGGTACCGGCGTATTCGAACAACAGGTCGGGCGTGCGGTGCGCCGAGACCACCCGCACCTCGTGCGCAATACTCAAGGCGCTGAGCGTATCAGCCGCCCCCTGCATGGTTTCCCAATCGGAGGTCGAGCCCATGATGATGCCGACGAGCGCTTTCATAGACTTTCGAGAGTCCGAAGGTTAAGCAAACAGCTGGCGCAGAAAGGCGAAAAGTTCGCGGGCCCCGACCGGCGAGCGCTGTTCGGCGCGTTCGCGTTCGGCCTTGTCGAGCAATTTGAGCAGGGCCGAGCGGTCGATGTCCGGATGCTCTTCAAGCAGTTCCGCGACCCCGGCCACCGGTTCGGACAACAAACGGTCGCGCCAGCGTTCGATCTGCTGAAAATGGCGAATTTCCAAGTCGTGACGCTGTTTGCGATCCGCCAGCTTGGCAAGCACCGGGGCAGGGTCGATGCTGCGCATCAATTTGCCGATATATTGCCTCTGGCGCACCTGAGCACCATGCGAGGGCAGACGGCGTAAGTCCCGCAAAGCGACGAACAGGGTGTCGGGTAGGCCCAATGCCTTGATTTCCTGATCCGGCAGCGCGGACAGCTGCACGCCGAGCTCTTGGAGGGAGGCCGCCTCGCGTTTGCGCGCGCTCTTGCTTAGCCGCTGCTCCTCGGTTTCGCCGGATTCATCTACATCGCTCTCGCTCGTCATATTATGCATGCTATCACTCAGGTCGGTAGAATCATGGGTTGTACGGTCCTCGACGACTTGAGTTTGGAGATGACATGGCCATCGTGCCCAGCAACCCGCTACGTCTTGCCCCGGAAGACTTGGAATCGATTATCGAACGCGCCCTGGAAGAGGCGAGTTCCCGCGGTGCCTCCCAGGCGGAGGCCGCGGTCAGCCAGGATACCGGTCTTTCGGTCGGCGTGCGACTCGGCGAGGTAGAAACCCTCGAACATCAGCGCGATCGCAGCATGGGCATTACGGTGTATTTTGGCCAGCGCAAGGGCTCGGCCAGCACGGCGGATTTCTCCCCGGATGCCGTGCGTGCCACCGTCGCCAAGGCCTGCAGCATCGCCAGGTTCACGGCGGAGGACGCATGTTCCGGGCTGGCGGACGCCGATTTGATGGAGCGCGCGCCGCTCGATCTGGATCTGTCTTTTCCGTGGGACGTCAGCGCCGATCGCGCCATCGAGATCGCCAAATCCTGCGAGGCGGCGGCTCTTTCGTTCGATTCCCGCATCAACAATTCCGAGGGTGCCTCGGTGAGCACGCACCGGGGCCTGCATGTCTACGGCAACACGCATGGATTCGTGGGCGGTTATCCGACCACCTCACACAGCCTGAGCTGCGTGGTGCTCGCGGGCACGGGCGAGGACATGCAGCGCGACTATTGGTATTCCAGTTCGCGCGATTGGCGCGACCTGGAGGATCCGGAGGCCATCGGCCGCGAAAGCGCGCGCCGTACGCTGGCTCGCCTCGATCCGCGCAAGCTCAGCACGCGGCGCGCACCGGCGCTGTTCGTACCCGAGATCGCGCGCGGGCTCATCGGGCATTTCACCGCCGCCATCCGCGGCAGCAGCCAGTACCGCCAGTCCTCGTTCCTACTCAACTCCGCGGGCAAGGCGGTGTTTCCCCCATGGTTCTCCATTGCCGAGCGCCCGCACATACCCAAGGCCATGGGCAGCGCGCCGTTCGATGAGGAGGGCGTGGTGACACGGGATCGCGAGCTGATTCAGGAGGGGGTGCTGTCGGGTTACATCTTGTCGAGTTATTCGGCGCGCAAGTTAGGTTTGAAGACCACCGGTAACGCCGGCGGTTCGCACAATCTCTTGGTGGCTCCCAACGCAAGCGGCGGCCTCGCCGAGATGATGAAGCGTCTCGGCACGGGCTTGCTGGTCACCGAATTGATGGGCCAAGGCATCAACATGGTCACGGGCGATTATTCGCGTGGCGCGGCGGGTTTCTGGGTGTCCGACGGCGCCATTCAATATCCGGTCGCCGAGATCACGATCGCCGGAAACTTGCGTGAGATGTTGGCCGGCATCGTCGCCGTGGGTGACGATATCGATGCGCGCGGCGGAATTCGCTGCGGCTCGATCCTGCTCGAAGAGATGACCATCGCGGGTGAATGAGGCTTACGGCGCGCCGATCAGCTCGCGCAATGAGCGTGCGCCGAGTCTGCCGTCGATCGCGGCTTCGACGTCGGCCATGACGCGTGCGGCCGCGGGCAAGGCACGCACATCGATCGGCAGTCTGCCGGAATGTCGGGTGCGCACCGCATCGACGATGTCGATGAGCCGTATGTTCCCCATGTCGCGCGCCGGCAGGTATTGCTCCTTCGCGGTGGCGACCAACAGCCTGCCCCGTTCCAGAGACGCGAGCACCGGCGCCAGCGCGGTGCGGGGAATATCGAGTTCCGCGGCCAAGGCGGCGCTGGTCCAGTGGATCTTGCCGCTGCCGTAGTCGCTCGCGATCAAGACCATCACCGAGAGTCCCGCCCGTTCGCGCGCGCTTCCCGTGAGTTCGATCGACTCGTGGCCCTGGCGCAAATATTGAGGAAACTGCACGTAGAACGCCAGCTGGGCACCGAGCAGCAGGATGAGCCAGCTCAGATAAACCCACACCAACGTGGTCAGCACGATGGCGAAACCGGTGTAGACCGCCAGCATCTTCGACGAATACAGAAGAAAGGCCGTGAACAGTTGGCCAACCAGCGCCCACACGATGCCGGCCGCCACGCCGCCGATGAGCGCGGGACGCCGTTGGACCTGCGTGTTCGGAATGAACGCGTACATCAGCGTGAAGACGACGGTGACGAGCACATAGGGCACCAGGTCGTTGAGCAACGCGAGGGCGGAGGCCAGGGCCGGTATGGCATCGAGCCACCGGGTTAGCGGACTGTCCTGCGCGCTGCCCAGCATGCCGATGGCGAGCGCCAGTACGAGGGGCCCGATGATGGTGACGCTCAGGTATTCCGCCACGCGCCGCGCGAAGCCGCGCGGACGTTCGACCCGCCAGACGAAATTAAAACTGTTCTCGACTTTCTGTACGGTGGTGATCACCGTGTAGACCAGGAATGCGAGTCCCAGCGACCCCAGGACGTCGCCGCGCATGTTGGTGACGAACTGCAGCACGCCTTCCGTCAGTTGATTGGTGGCCGCCCCAAGCGGACGAAAAAATTGATGCAGCAGATAGCGTAGATCGCCGTGCGCGCCCAAGGCCTTCAAGATGGAAAAACTGAAGACCATCAACGGTACGAGGGAGAGCAACGTGGTGTATGCCAGGCTCATCGCACGGATGTTGATCTCGCCGGCCAGCCAATCGCGCGTGAGGGCCGCGGGGTAACGCAACAGTCGCAGCAACGGTCCCCAAGGCGCGGCCATGGTCCGTGATTTCTGAAACAAGCCATCTTCGAGACGTTCCGGCCAGCTGAGCATGCCTGCAGCCTTACATGGGACTTTGGCTGTGGCAAGATTCGCGAATGACCGCCGAACGCATCGTGTGCCTGACCGAGGAGACCACCGAGACCTTGTATCTGCTCGGCGAGGAGCGACGGATCGTGGGCATTTCGGGTTATACGGTGCGGCCGGCGCGGGCACGCGCGGAAAAGCCACGCGTCGCGGCCTTCACGAGCGCCAACATCGATAAGATTGTCGCGCTGCGGCCGGATCTGGTGTTGGGATTTTCAGATTTGCAGGCTGATATTGCCGCCACGCTCATCAAGCGTGGCATCGCCGTTCACGTGTTCAACCAGCGCAGCGTCGGCGGCATCTTGAACATGATTCGCATGCTGGGCGGCATGGTGGGATGCGCGGCCAAGGCGCAGGCCTTGGCGGATCGGCTGCAAACGAATCTCGACGCCGTCGGTGCGCGCGGCCGGCGGTTGCCGTACAAGCCGCGGGTCTACTTCGAGGAATGGAACGATCCGCCGATCTCGGGAATCCTCTGGGTCTCGGAGCTGATCGAGCTGGCCGGCGGCATCGATTGCTTCGGTGAGCTGGGTCAGCATGCACTCGCGAAGCATCGCATCATCGCGGATCCGCTCGAGGTCGTGCGGCGCCATCCCGACCTCATTTTCGGCTCGTGGTGCGGCAAAAAATTTCGTCCCGATGCGGTGGCCGCGCGCGCCGGCTGGTCCCTGGTTCCGGCGGTGCGCAATGGCGAGCTGCACGAGATCGCCGCTTCGGTGATACTGCAGCCGGGCCCCGCCGCGCTCACCGATGGGTTGGATATCCTGGCGGAAAAAATTCACGCTTGGGCGGCCAGACGCGCGGTGGCTTGAAGCGCGCGCAGTGGCTCGAGATCACGCGCTCAGCAAGCGCAGCGCCTCGCGGTAATTCGCGCTGGTGCGGGCGAGTATGTCGGACGGTAATCGAGGCGCCGGCGGCTGCTTGTTCCAGGGCAAAGATTCCAAATAGTCGCGCACGAATTGCTTGTCGAAGCTCGGCGGACTGTAGCCGACCTGGTAGGACGCGACCGGCCAGAAGCGTGACGAATCGGGCGTCAGCGCCTCGTCGATCAGCACGAGACGGCCGGCCGTGTCGAAACCGAACTCGAATTTCGTGTCCGCGATGATGATGTTGCGCGCGCGCGCATGCGCCGCGGCGAAGTCGTACAACTGAAGCGCGATGCGGCGCATGTCGGCGGCGTGCTCTTTCCCGACGAGTTTCACCACGGCGTCGTAATCGATGTTTTGATCGTGCTGTCCGGCGGGCGCCTTGAACGCCGGTGTGAACAGGGGCTCCGGCAGGCGCTCGGCCAGCTTGAGCCCGGCGGGAAGCGCGATGCCGCACACCGCGCCCGTGTTTCGGTAGTCGTGGTAACCCGAGCCGATCAAGTAGCCGCGCACCACGGCCTCGACGGGGAGGGCGTGCAGCTTGTCGACGACCATCGAACGGCCCACCAGCGGCGCACGTTCGTCCGCATCGGGGACGACATCGTCGAGGCGCAAGTCGGACAGATGATTGGCGACGATGTGGCGGGTTTTAGCGAACCAAAAAAGCGAGATTCGCGTCAGCACTTCGCCCTTGAATGCGATGGGATCCGGCAACACCACATCGAACGCCGACAACCGATCCGTGGTGACGATCAGCAGGTGCTCCGCATCGACGTGGTAGATGTCCCGCACTTTCCCTTGGTGGATTTTTTTCAAGCTGGAAACGCGGCTTTCGAAAAGCGGTGGAAATTGCGAAAACTGTTCCATGTGTACGCGCGCCGCGGGCTGCTACCATTCAGGTATGAGGATCGGCAAGTGTGGCGATGTGCGGGGAATAGGTCAACGCGAATGGCTTGGAAGGGTAAGTTTTTCGGCGCTGTGATCGGGTTTCTGATGACCCGAAGCGTCTGGGGTGCCGTCATGGGCGCTCTGGTCGGGCATTTGTACGATCAAAGCGCGGGTCCGGGATTCGCCGGAAGTACTTATTCGAACGCGGCCGCGCAGGCTGCCGCGGGCCGGGCGGCACAGGCATCCATTTCCGAAGTGTTCTTTCGCACCACGTTCGAACTGATGGGTCATGTCGCGAAATCCGACGGTCGCGTGTCGGAAGCCGAAATCGAAGCGGCACGCCGGCTGATGCAGGAGTTGCGCTTGGGTCCCAACGAGATCGGTGCCGCCATCGCCTGTTTTCGACACGGTAAATCGGCGGGTTACGATGCGGTTGCCGGTGTCGAGAATTTACGCTTCGTCTGCGTTCGACGTCACGATCTGCTGCGGGCGTTCATGGATCTGCAACTGCGCGCAGCACTCGCCGGCAACGGCATTTCTCCGCCGGCGCGCGACGTGTTGCTGCGAGTTGCGCAACGGCTCGGCATGTCGGAATTGGAATTCGCGCAGATCGAGGCGGCGCACCGGACTCGGCGCCAGGGTGGGTATGGGCCGGGTCCGCGCGCCGGCACCGACAAGCCGCTGAGCGAATCGTATGCCGAACTCGAGATCGACGCCGGTCGGAGCAATCAAGAAGTCACCAAAGCGTATCGTCGACAAATGAGCCGACATCATCCTGATAAACTAGTGGCCAATGGATTGCCGGAATCCATGGCGCAAGTGGCGAAAGAAAAGACGCAGCGCATTCAGGAGGCCTACGAGGCCATACGTGCCGCTCGCGGTATGCGATAGGAGCTTGGAATGACGCCGAGAGTCGACCGACCCGTGATCATCTCGCCTTCGATCTTGTCGGCAGATTTTGCGCGACTGGGAGAAGAGGTGAACGCCGTGTTGGCCGCCGGTGCGGATTGGATTCATTTCGATGTGATGGATAATCATTATGTACCGAACCTCACCATCGGCCCGATGGTGTGTGCGGCGCTGCGCAAGGCCGGCGTGACGGCTCCCATCGACGTGCATCTGATGGTGACGCCGGTCGATGAGATTGCCGGCGCGTTCGCCACCGCGGGCGCCACCAATATCAGTTTTCATCCCGAGGCGACTCAACACGTCGACCGCACCATCCAGCATATCCGCGCTTCTGGATGTAAACCGGGACTCGTGTTCAATCCGGCTACCTCGTTGAACTGGCTCGACTACCTGATCGATAAGATCGACACCATCCTGTTGATGTCGGTGAACCCGGGTTTCGGCGGTCAAAAGTTCATACCCGAGACGCTACGGAAACTCGAGCAGGCGCGTGCGCGCATAGATGCCGGCGGTCGCGACATTCGTTTGGAAATCGACGGCGGGGTGAAAGTGGAAAATGTCGCAGACATTGCCCGCGCCGGTGCCGATACGTTCGTGGCGGGCTCGGCAATTTTCGAAAGCCCGGACTACTCACGCACCATTCGTTCGATGCGCGAGCAGATTGCCCTGGGGACGCAGCCTTAGCGCCGCAGCCTTAGTGCGTTCCGGGCGTCGACATCCGGCGCCTACTCGTCGTCCTCGTCGTCATCATCTTCATCGTCCTCGTCGTGCACTTCCGTGCGCGCGGTCTTGCTCACGGCGGTGTTGGATCCCACGCCGGCGCCGGCTTTCACCGGGACGATCAGCGGTCGAGTCTTGACCTTGGGCCGGGCGTTGAACACCACGATGGTCTTACCGGTGGCCCGCAACAAGCCCTGTTCTTCGAGCACTTTGAGGACGCGACCCGCCATTTCGCGCGAGCAACCGACCAGCCGCGACAATTCCTGCCGGCTCACTTTGATTTGCATGCCTTCCGGATGCGTCATCGCGTCAGGCTCCCCACACAGATCCATGATGGCGTGCGCGACGCGGCCGGTGACGTCGACAAACGCCAGATCGCCGAGCTTGCGATTGGTGCGGTCGAGACGGGTGGCAAGCTGGGTTGCCAGTTCGAAGATCAGCCCGGGGCTCTCGGCTGCGATCTGCCGGAAGCGCGGATACGTCATTTCGGCGAGTTCCGACTGCTGACGGGTACGAACCCAGGCGCTGCGGGTGGGTTGTTCGTAGAACAAACCCATTTCGCCGAAGAACTGTCCCTTGTTCAGATAGGCCAGCACCATCTCATTACCATCTTCGTCCTCGATCATGACTTCGACCGAACCCGAGATGATGTAATAAAGAATGTCCGGCAGGTCACCGGCATGAATGATCACGGTCTTGGAAGGGACTGTCCGAATCCGGCAGTAGCTCAAGAAACGATTGATCGCTGGGATATCGCTTAAGGCTTT